>NZ_JBGQQY010000020.1:0-35621 GCF_045528545.1 Ruoffia sp. FAM 26254 | reverse complement strand
TTCATCCGTGGTAAGATGGGTGTAGGTCATTTGTGGTCACTCCTTTGTATTCTTTGGTCGGAATTACAAGTTGAGTGTACCACAAATGGCTGTTTTAGTTGTCTAGCTTAATTTTACAATCGGCGTTGATTTAATCAAATTGAATCACAGTTTTTTTGTGTGTTAAAGTAAAAGTGTTGAACTTATTTCTTAAATGGCGTAACATATCGGCTGAATGTAAATTTAGAAAGGAAAGGGATGCGATGTCTAGTGTAAGAATGGCTCTAATTGACGATCATTTTCTCCATGGGCAAGTTGCCGAACTTTGGTGTAGCGAAGTCGAGAGTAATCTTATTATTGTCGTGAATGACAAACTTTCAGAAAATAAAATGCAACAAGGTCTTTTAGATATGGCAGTACCGGATGGGATTACATGTCGTTACTATAGTATGAGTAAAGCTATAAAAATGTTAAATAAATTGAATCCAGAAAAACATCCAATATTAATCTTTGAAACAATAGCAGATTTGAAAATTATTATGAATCTTGGCTTTTCTATCCCATTAGTCACGTTAGTGAGTGTACCTCCTTCAGGTGGAGGAAAAACAATCGCACCTGGAGTCTCATTGAATAGTCAACAAATTAATTGGTTGTCATCAATTTCAGAACAAGGAACAAAGGTAGAGGTGCGCCAAACGCCGGATGAAGAAAGCGTTCTGTTATAGTTCATTTTTATGTGCCCTAACAATTATTTTGTTGGTTTTTTTGCTATATCAAACTTTAAACACTTTAAGATTAAAATTTACTAATAAGAGCGTAAACTAGTCTAGTAATTATGATATAATAGCTTGTGTATATTTAACTTAATAGAACGGAGGGCTTGCTTGAATAATAAATCACTCTTACGTCGATTATTAAAGCAGTTAGGGAATCGGAATAATAAAATGGGCATTGGCTTATCAACCATCATTATTATTTTGGTTATATTCTTTGCACCTGATTTATTAAATTTTGATTCATCCAATACGGTCATTGATAATCAGGACGCCGAAGTAATTTCAAGTGAATTTAATGGAGATAATTTTGAAGTATTACCGACATTAAAAAAGATTCCAGTGGAACTTGTTTCTGTAAATGATGGAGATACCATGCGAATTGCTTTGAATGGATATGAAATTCCCGTTAGATACTTAATCATCGATACACCAGAAATGAATTATGACAGTGACGATCCCGCACCATCTGCTCAGGAAGCTAAAGAAATGAATGAAACTTTACTTGAGGAAGCGGATCAAGTATATATCGAACTAGATGTTGGTCCACCTACAGATAATTACAATCGTATATTAGCCTATGTGTATAGTGATGATGTGTTAGTGAATGAAGTATTATTAGAAGAAGGATTAGCTCGAGTGAGATATGTCAATCCGCCTAATAATTCATATGAGAAACTTTTAAGAGAAGCTGAGGATCATGCTCAAAATGAATCATTAAATATTTGGAATTAAATAGTAAATAAATTGGAGTTGAGTCAATGAATAAAATTAACAAGATATTAATAGTCAACCGCGGTGAAATCGCCATTCGAATTATCCGTGCGTGTAAGGAATTAGGCATTGAAACTGTAGCGATTTATTCCAAAGAAGATATCGGATCGCTCCATAGACAAAAAGCCGACCAATCGTATTTGGTAGGCGAAACATTAAGTCCGACGGGGGCTTATTTAGATATTGAAGGTATTATTGCTTTAGCTAAAGAGAAAAACATTGATGCCATTCATCCAGGTTATGGTTTCTTAAGTGAGAACTATGAGTTTGCGAAACGTTGCCAGGAAGAAGGGATAATCTTTATTGGTCCAGAACTACGTCATTTAGAAATGTTTGGAAATAAAACGCGTGCGCGTGAAACAGCCATCGTTGCAGGATTGCCAATCATTCCAGGTACAGTGACAGATGACAATTCATTAGAAGACGTGAAAGCTTTTGCCAAAGCACATGGTTATCCGATTATGTTAAAAGCTGTTAGCGGTGGTGGCGGTAAAGGAATGCGTATTGTTTCGTCTGAAGACGAGATTGAGAGTGCGTATGACCGTGCAAAATCCGAAGCAAAAAACTCTTTTGGTGATGACCGTATGTATGCTGAAAGATACATTAATGAACCAAAACATATTGAAGTACAGATTTTAGGAGATACACATGGCAACGTCGTACATTTATATGAAAGAGATTGCTCGATTCAACGTCGTCATCAAAAAGTTGTTGAAGTGGCGCCTTCTTTTAATTTAAGTCCTGAAATGCGTGAAAAATTAACAGATGCTTCACTACAATTAATGAATCATATCGAATATCTTAATGCCGGTACTGTAGAATTCCTAGTTTCAGGAAATGAATTTTATTTCATCGAAGTAAATCCACGTGTTCAAGTTGAGCACACAATTACAGAATTAGTTACTGGTTTAGATATTGTTCGTACACAAATTTTAATTGCGGATGGTGAATCATTATTTGATCAAGCAATTGGTTTCCTAAGCCAAGAAGACATTCGTTTAAATGGTTACGCTATTCAAGCACGTGTCACGACAGAAGATCCTTTAAATAATTTTGCACCTGATTCTGGTAAGATTATCGGTTACCGTTCTCCTGGTGGGATTGGTGTTCGTTTAGATGCTGGTGACGCTTATAGTGGGGCGAATATTAGCCCTTACTATGATTCATTACTTGTTAAAATCTCAACGTATTCAATTCACAAAGATGGCGCCATTGCTAACTTAAGACGCTCTTTAGAAGAGATGAGTATCGTGGGTCTCAAAACAAATATTCGTTTCATTGAAAACATTATTAAACACCCACAATTTGTCTCTGGTGAATATGATGTGTCATTCATTGATACGCATAAGGAATTATTCGATTTTATACCTCCAAGAAACCGCGGGAATAAACTATTGAAGTATATTGCGAATGTCACTGTCAATGGCTTCCCAGGGATTGAAAAAACTGAAAAACCTCACTTTGAATTGAGACAAGTGCCAAAAATTAAAGGTCACCGTACAAATATTCACCGTGAATCATTCAGTACACCAGGGGATGTTTGGACAAAGCCACACGACGAGAAAGCTTTGTCATTTAAACAGATTTTAGATCAACAAGGACCTGAAGCTGTATCTAAAGCTATCCTTGGAACTAAGAATACTTTACTAACAGATACAACACTTCGTGATGCACATCAATCTGTTTTAACGACACGCTTAAGAACGACAGATATGCGTGAAATTGCGCCATTTATGAATGAAACAATGCGTGACTACTTCTCATTAGAGATGTGGGGAGGAGCAACGTTTGATGTCGCTTATAACTTCTTGAAAGAAAGTCCATGGCAAAGATTGCGTGACTTACGTCAATTAATTCCGGATATTCCTTTCCAAATGTTATTGCGTGCTTCAAATGCGGTAGGTTATAAGAACTATCCAGATAATTTAGTGAAACAGTTTATTAAAACAAGTGCTCAAGAGGGCATCGATGTCTTTAGGATTTTTGATTCACTAAACTGGTTAGAAGCGTTAAAATTCCCAATTGAAACAGCGTTAGGGACTGGAAAAATCGTCGAAGGAACAATCTGTTATACAGGGGATATTTTGAACCCACAACGATCAAGCCTATATACATTAAATTATTACGTAAATATGGCAAAAGAATTGGAAGCACTTGGTGTTCATACAATTGCGATTAAAGATATGTCTGGTGTCTTAAAGCCTGAGGCAGCTTACCAACTTATCTCTGCATTGAAACAAGAGGTATCACTACCGATTCATTTACACACACATGATACGACAAGTACTGGTGTAGCTATTTACTCAAGAGCGATTGATGCTGGGGTGGATATTGTGGATACTGCTAATGCAGCTCTATCGGGTCAAAATTCACAGGCAGATGCGAATGCCTTGTACTATACACGTCTAGGCCTTGACCGTAATATTAACGTGGACGTTGAAGCGAATGATATCATGCAAAATTATTGGAAAGAAACACGTAAGTATTACACGCCGTTTGAAAGTGATTTAACAACTGCTTGGACAAAAGTCTATGATTATGAAATGCCAGGTGGTCAATATAGTAATTTACGTATGCAAGCACAATCCTTAGGGCTAGGCGATCGTTATGACGCTGTCTTAGATATGTATCACCGTGTGAACTTCTTATTCGGAGATATTGTAAAAGTGACACCATCATCTAAAGTTGTAGGAGATATGGCTTTATTCATGGTTCAAAATGATTTAGACGAATCATCTGTTATTGCGCAAGGCGAGGCGTTAGACTTCCCACAATCTGTTATTTCTTTCTTTAAAGGAGAGATTGGCCAACCTGCGGGTGGTATGAATAAAGAATTACAAAAAGTAGTTCTAAAAAATGAAACAGCGATTTCCGATCGACCAGGGAATCACTTAGCACCTTTCGACTTCAAAGAAGCCGAAGAAGAATTGAATGAAAAGCTTTATAAAGATGTGGATATGAACTCAATGTTGAGTCTAGGAATGTATCCTAAAGTATTTAGAGAATATTTAAACTTTATTGAAGATTTTGGTCAAGTTGATATAATTGATACACCAACCTTCTTATACGGTATGAAGTTAAATGAACGTATTGTCGTTGATATCGAACCTGGTAAAACACTCTTAGTAGAATTAACAAGTATTGGACCGCTTAAAGAAAATGGCACACGTATTGTTTATTTCAATCTAAATGGAATGCCTGAACAAGTAGAAATTATTGATAATAATGTTGATTTATCATCAGTAGCTCGTCCAAAGGCAGATCGTTCAAATCTGAATCATGTCGGAGCACAAATGCCTGGTTCTGTATTTAAGGTAAATGTTAAAGAAGGCGATCATGTAAGACAAAATGATGTATTAATTATTACTGAAGCAATGAAAATGGAAAATGCGATTCAAGCACCTAAAGCTGGGGTAATAAAAAGCATCTATGTGAAAGAACAAGATCAAATTACAGCAGGAGATTTACTGATAGAATTCGAATAAGGATGCGTGAATGTTGAAAAAAAGATTAAATAACATAAAATTAATAAGTTTATTTCTCGGTATAACATTTCTCCTTTTAGGCTGCCAATCGGCTAGCCAAGAGGGGGAATCGGTTGCTGAGTCCGAAGAAGTTGGCAGTGAAGAAGTGGTTGACACTTCTGAAGAGAATGGATCTAGTAGTGATTATGAAGTGGTTGATTCTGTAACAATTCGCTCTATTGGAGATGTATTAGTTCATGATACGGTTTATTATGATGCGGATACTGGGGATGGTTATAGTTTTGATCATATGTTTGATGGGGTTAGACCGTATTTAGAGAATGCGGATATTACAACTGCGAATCTAGAGATGATCACAGCGGGAAGTGTCTTTGGACCTTCAACATACCCAGCTTTTAATTCACCTGAAGAGATTATTGATGCACTTCAAAACGCTGGGGTTGATATTGTTAATAATGCAACGAACCATTCACTTGATTTAGGTGCAGACGGGGCATATGCTTCAATTAACGCCTTACAAGAGCGTGATATGATGTATGTAGGTAGTTATGAGTCATGGGAAGATTACAATACGTCTCGCATCATCGAAGTAGGAGATATGTCCGTTGGTTTTCTGTCTTATGCTAATGATGCGAATGGAAACTATCTCCCAGAAGATCAAGAATATTTATTATCACTCATTGATTTGGATTTAATTCCACTTGAAGTTGAGCAACTGAATACGGAAGTGGATGTGTCAGTTGTCATGTTCCATATGGGAAATGAGTATGATTACTTACCTAATACGTGGCAATTAGAAGTTATGCAAACAGCGCGTGATGCTGGAGCAAACTTTATTCTAGGCGGACACCCGCATGTCTTACAACCATTTATTAATTATAATGAGAGCCAAGCAGGAATGTTCTCACACGGGAACTTTTTAACTGGACAGTATGAAATTGACACAAAAGTCGGAGGTATTACCGAATATACATTTAATAAACTTGGTAATGGTGAAGTTGTCTTAGATTCAATGCGATTCATGCCGACCTTTAATTTCGGTATGCCAGAGACTCCGGTATACTCTGTAGTTCCTTTAGCAGATGCTGATGAATATGGCTTAGCTCAAGCCAGTGAGTTGTATGCTGAATTAGAACAAAGAATGCGATATTATACTAATAAAGTAGAAGTAGTTGAATACTTAGACTAATAGAGATAGTTTAAACAGTTAGTGAAAGCAAATCGATTTCACTAACTGTTTTTTTGTTGTCTAAAATAGCAATTTGAAAAGTTGTTAATTAAGTCAATAAATAAAATAATGGAAATGATACTTTTTTACGTATTTATATATGGAGGTGTTATTTATGAAAAAAATAATCATATCAATGACGTTATTAAATTTATTACTTAATTCTTTTGGTTCAATATTCGCACAGGAAGCGCCGGATCCTTATATTGTTACTCAGGATATTAATTATGAATCGATTTCACTAGAAGATTGTTTAAACATATTACAAAATCCAACGGATGAAAGTCTCGAAGCCGAATCAATAAATGGAACAATTGAAGAAGTTGAAGCGGAATTACAGTTAGTTCAAGCACAATATAACGAGCTTAATAATTATATTGCTTTGTTAGAAAGCGGGGAAGTAGACTCCCTAGATTGGGCAAATTCACAACTACTCATCGTTATCGAAGAGGTATATGCACTTCAATCTGAATTGGACCCTGAGTTTATATATTTAAGTGAAGAAGAACAATTAAATCTTGTTGCAAGTCATGAATCAGTCTTGGAATGGCAAGCCTATATCCAAGAAATTCAAGTTGCATTAAACCAATTAATTGCCGATCGTAATGTCGTAGAACAAAACTATTCCAATTTGAATTTTACACTAAATGAATTACACGCTAGTAAAGAAAACACGAGTCAATCAAAAGCCGCCTACAATGAGTGTCAATTATATCCGTATTCATCTGAATATTTATCAACTGACCAGATATTACTGAATAGCCAAACGTCTTTAAATGATTATCTCGTTCAAATTGATACATATTTAGAAAAGATAGTTGCTAAAGCTTATCGTAAAGTTGCTTTTGAAGATATTTATCGACTATATAGTGAGCAATTAGATCAACAAGCTTTAGAAAATGCTTTAGCGGATAAACCAAATATCGTTTTAGATAATCTAGCCTATGAAACATATAGTTATGCTAAAGAGTTAAGTTTAATTGATATAGAAACATTAGCTCAATATGCACAAAGAGCATTTATAAAAAATAATAACAAAGATGAATTTATACAGAATTATCAAAAAGTCATCAACTTAAAAGAGAATCAATGGAATTATATTTATAGCATTAACACAGAGGCTTTTGAGTTAATAAAAAGCGAACTTGTCAATTATCTAAACTCGAATATGCATACGAATGAAGAAGCCGTAAATTTAGTACGTAGTATCCACCAAAGATATCAAGTGAAACTAGTATTTTTTGACGATAGCTCACAACAGTGGGTTACAAACTCGATGAGTTCGTCTGGCTATTATGATGAATATGTTCAAAAAGATATTTCATCACATGCGTTAGAAGAAGCCTTAAGTGGAGAGTCAACTTCAGAAATAGATTCAGAAAGTAATGACGAATTAACATTAGATGAAACCTTAGACGAAGTCCCTGATAACTTGGTAGTACCGAATGATCATCTAGAATCTTTAAAAGACCAGCTTTCAAACGTTCGAAGTAATACAAATATAAAAGATCTTCCTAAACCAAGTGCATCAAATTCGATGAATAATAAAAATAAAGAGAACAAAGGTGAAAAAACAAATAAAGGTAATATCGAATTACCTTCGACTGGTGAAAGAAAACCGATGACAATTATCGCAATAATCATCTTAGTTATTGGCTTAATTTTATTATTTACGACCCTTCGTATAAAGCGTAAAAAAAGAGAAACACTTCAAGATATTGAATTAGATTGAGCAATAAAATTGGTTTAAAGGCCAGATTTAAGGTACTATTTACTTATGAAAGAGAGGTTATTAATATGACAGCAGAAGAAAATGTATTTTTAGAAATCGTACAAGACTTTACGGAGCTTTCTCCGACTGAAGCAGATGAATTACTTTCTAATGAAGAAGGTACTGTGGTATTTATCGGACGTCCCACATGTCCATATTGCCGCAAATTTGCACCTAAACTTCATAAAGTAAGTACAGAGCAAAAAGTTAAGGTGAATTTTGTAAATTCAGAACATCCTGATTATACTGATGAATTAAAAGACTTCCGTGAAAAATACGGTGTACCGACAGTTCCAGGTATCCTATTTGCTGATGGAAACGATGTAAAAGTCCGTTGTGATAGTTCTATGACCGAAGAAGAAATTGCATCGTTCGTTAATGCCTAATAAAATCGGATTAATCTAATAATATTCTTAGTATTAATAAGAATTTAGGTTGACAAACAATTCTCATTCTTTTAATATTATTCTAAATTAAATAGTCGTCGAAGATTTAAGAGAGTAAGTTTGTGTGAACTAAAAGCGATGTAGCAAACGGTGAAAGGCTACAAAGATTCACTTTACTGAACCGCACTTAATAGACATATTAGTGAACTTATAGTAGCTAATATCGCATACGCGTTATAAGTAAGTGAATTGATTATGTCAATTAAACAGAGTGGTACCACGGATATTTCGTCTCTATTTTTAATGTTATGCATTAAAAATAGAGACTTTTTTTGTATATTTGTATACACACAGACAGTTTAATTATTAGTTTGATCATTATTATAAAATTTAAGAGGAGAGATACTTATGGATATTATTCAAGAATATTACCCGCTATTTTTAAATGGAGCATGGTACACAATACAATTAGCATTCGTTACAGTCGTTTTATCATTACCTTTCGGAGCTACCTTAGCTTTAATGCGTATTTCATCAAACAAAATACTTAGCACGATTGCGCGTGTTTATGTAGAGATTATTCGTGGGACGCCATTACTTGTTCAAGTTTATTTAGTTTATTTCGGACTTCCAATGTTCAATATTTATTTGGATGATTTCATCTCTGCAGTATTAGCTGTAACCATTAACTCTACTGCTTATATGGGAGAAATCATGCGTAGTGGTATTCAATCAATCGATACAGGTCAAACAGAAGCAGCCAGAGCACTTGGTTTACCTAAGTGGGTAGCTTTTAGAAAAGTACTTTTACCACAAGCGATTAAAAACATCTTACCAGCGATTGGTAATGAGTTTGCTGTATTAATTAAAGAAACGTCAATTGTGTCTGTTTTAGGAATCAAAGACTTAATGTTTGCTTCGGATACTGTTAGAGGGGCAACGTATACAACTTTTGCACCGTTATTATTTGCGGCACTGTTATATTTCATTATGACATTCACAATTTCACAACTTATGAATTTACTTGAGAATCGCTTTGCTAAAGCGGATAATTAATCTATTAATATTTGTAATAAATCTAGTCGTTTTGGTAATCAAAACATGTTACAATTGAAATATACATTACTACAATCTGAGGAGTGTTCATTTTGGAGAGAAAATTAATGCGCAAACGTAAAGGGGAATGGATTACTGTTTCACTTTCATTAGCAGCGCTTGTTGCCATTGGTGGATCACAATCAATCGTAGCAGCACAAGAAATTTCATCAACATATGTTGTTCAATCTGGCGATACTTTATATTCAATTGCCAGCCGTCATGGCCTTTCATTGGGGCAACTTAAAGAAATTAATGGTTTAAATAACGATATTATACTTCCAGGTCAAAGTTTATTAGTGGGTCAAAGTGCACAAAATGAAGAAATTTCTACTCCTCCAAATGAGACACAAAATTCTAATAACACTGAAGTTGAAACAAATACACCACCAGTTGTGTCTAATAACACAAATACAGCAACGGCTACAGGATCAACTTATACTGTAAAATCTGGTGATTCATTATACGCAATCGCTATTAAACATGGTGTATCAGTACAAAACATTAAAGATTGGAACGGCTTAACTAGCAATTATATTTATTCTGGTGACGTCCTGAATGTTTCTAAAGCAGGAACACCTGCACCAAAACCGACACCAATTGAAAATGATAATAACAATTCAACTGGAAACACTTCAACGACAAATGTTCACATCGTTAAAGCGGGAGAGTCAGTTAATTTAATTGCTCAAAAATATGGTGTGACAGCAGCTCAAATTAAATCTTGGAATAAATTATCATCAAACTTAATCCATCCAGGAGATCGTTTAGTCGTTTCTGCGTCTGCTAAGAATAACGGAAACAGTAACTCAGGGAATTCAAATAATGACTCTGAGAACACTAATAATTCAGGAAACACAGAATCAGCAAAAACATATACGGTTAAATCAGGCGATTACTTATACTCAATCGCTAGTCGTTTCGGTGTAACTGTTCAGAACTTAAAAGACTGGAATAAGTTATCTAATAACTATATTTACTCTGGTGATGTTTTAAATGTTGCAAAACCAGGTTCAAACACATCGACACCTGCACCTAAACCAGACGATAATAACAATAACAGTAATGAAAATTCTGGAACTAAAAAAGTTCACGTTGTAAAAGCAGGAGAATGGGTAAGTAAGATTGCAGCTCAGTATGGAATCACTGACCAACAATTAAAATCATCGAATAACTTATCATCTAACTTAATCCACCCAGGCGATCGTTTAGTTGTTTCAAATCCTAATAATTCAGGAAATTCAAACACTGGTAATGAAAGTGTCAGCGAAAGTAATAAACCAGAGACGACAACTGCTAAAACACATACGGTTAAATCAGGCGATTACTTATATTCAATCGCTAGTCGTTATGGAATTTCAGTTCAAAACTTAAAAGACTGGAATAAATTAACAAGTAATTATATTTATTCAGGTGATGTGTTAGTTGTTTCTAAACCAAATTCAACAACTCCAGCTCCAAAACCAGATGATAAAGAAGAAGAAAAAGAAGAAAATAACAATACAAATAAACCTTCTAAAGTTCATGTGGTTAAATCTGGTGAGTGGGTAAGTAAAATTGCTAATCAATACGGCATTACTGAAGCGCAATTAAGAGAATGGAATAACCTTTCATCTAACTTAATTCACCCAGGCGACCGTTTAGTTGTTTCTAAACCATCTAATTCTGGAAATAATTCAGGAAACAATGGTAATAATGACAATAACAACAAACCATCAACACCAGCAAAAACTTATATGGTTAAATCAGGCGATTACTTATACAAAATCGCATCAGCACATGGTATCACTGTTCAAAATCTAAAAGATTGGAACAACTTAACGAGCAATTACTTATATTCAGGAGACGTATTAATTGTTTCAAAACCAACAGGTTCAAATAATGGTGGAAACAATAATAACAACTCAGGATCTAGCAACCAACCAATTCCTGATCTATCTGGAGTAACTCCTGTATCAGTAAACTACGATGTGAAGTTAAATGGTACAACACAAGCATTAAGAAACACTTTATCTTATGCAGGTCGTACTAGCGATGTTGTTGATTATTTTGGTCAAAGATTTACAGTTAAACGTGAATTTGTTAAAGGCGGAACGAAATATATTGAATTATTAAATTCAAATGGAAGTATCGTAGGATATGTTCCTAAATCTGCTTCTGTAGAAGTGCCACAAGGTAAGAATGTTGTATACCTAGATGCAGGTCACGGTGGAACTGAAACAGGTTCAGCTGCGAATAATCGAGAAGAGAAAGAATTAAACTTAAACATCACTTCTCAACTATCAACAATTTTACGTAATCAAGGATATATTGTTTATGAATCAAGAACATACGATGAAACAATTCCTTTACATGAACGTCATTTAGAACCAAATAGCATTATGCCTGATGCATACATTAGTGTGCATCATAATGCAATGCCGATTCCAAATACGGCTCATGGTATCGTAACTTTATATCACGATCAATCTATCGATGAAAAAGGCTATGAGACAGTTGATCACCATATTGGAACAGACATTATTCCAGAAGGGAAACGTTTAGCAAACGCTATCCAAAATAGCTTAGTTGCGATTACTGGAGCGAATGATATGGGAACTCGTGCGCAAAACTTACACGTTACACGTAAGACAGACGTTCCGGCTACATTAGTAGAGTTAGGTTTCCAAGATCATGATGCAGAATTTAGAAAATTAATTAACCCTTCATATCAGAAGAAATTAATTAATGGGCTTGTTAACGGAATCAATGCATACTTCGGTTTAACTCGCTAATTAACACATTTTAAATAAAAAATTTAAACGGGCTTCTTGCCCGTTTTTTAATTCAGGTGATTAAATGAATAACCAAGAATGGGACAATTTATTAAATATAAAAACGACAAATGAACGTGACTGGCAGGCAGCAATCTATGATTACCATCGCTTAGAATCGACGGATTATGACGTATTGAGTCTATTATTTGATAATCTAACTGTATCAAAAGATGATGTTTTCGTTGATATGGGCTGTGGAACAGGGAGAGCTTTGTTCTATGTTCATTATCGATTTGGTATTACGGTTAAAGGAATAGAACTTCATCCAATGACGTTTGATGAATTAGAGAATAACAAAAAACAATTTCAAAAGCGCTTCAAAGTACCTAATAATGATATTTATATTAAACATACTTATGCTGACGATTATCTTGTTGAATCGAGTGATTCAATTTTCTATTTTTTCAATCCGTTTGCGTTTAAAATTTTTAAAAATGTAATAAATAATATCATGTACTCTGTGAACTTGGTTCGTCGTCCAGTAAAACTCATCTTGTACTATCCAGAACGGGCTGTAATTAAATATTTGAAAGAAGAGACACCTTTTGAACTTATAGACAAAATAAAAATCCCCGGAACCTATGATTCCCGAGATTTTTTACATATATTTAGTTTGTAGAAGAGCTTTCTTAAGTATTAGACTGAATTGTTTTTGCCATCCATACGATGTCATGCCATTCATCAAATTTATAGCCGAATTTAGGCATTTGACCCACTACTGTATAATCATTTTTTTGTAAGAAACGGTAACCAGCAATATTACTTGCAGTTAAATTCGAATAAAGTTGAACAATTCCAATTTGTTTTAATTTCTGTTCTAAGTTCTCATATAATTGCTGGCCTAAACCAGTGCCATAGTAGGAGGGATTGATGTATAAATTGATAATACAAGTGTATTTATAAGCTTGACGCTTTTCTTGAAAGTGATTAGCAAAAGCATACCCAATTATCTCATGATCTATTTCAGCTACTACAAAAGCCAATTGCTCAATAATCTTTTGCATAACTTTTTTATAATTTTCAATGGTAGGCACTTGGATGGCCATTGTTACAGTTGTATTCTCGATATATGGTTGGTAGATTTGTAAAATTTGACTTACATCTTCTAATGTTGCATTTCTAAATGTTATTTTTGACAATGGTACACCTCTATATTTATATAATGCTTTAAGTTTAACAAATTGAGTAAATTAATGTAAGGTATAGAATAATATTAAGGAGGAGAAAATGATAAAAATACAAAATGATTGGCAACCTATTATCGAAGAAGCTACTAACACAGAATCTTATCAATCTTTAAAACGATTTTTAATCGATGAGTATGAAGAACATATCGTTTATCCGCCAATAGAAGAGATTTGGACTGCCTTTGAGTGGACACCGTACAAAGATGTTAAAGTCGTCATCATCGGCCAGGACCCTTATCACGGTCCAAATCAAGCACATGGATTAAGTTTTTCAGTTAAAGAAACAGTTAAAATTCCGCCTTCATTAAGAAATATCTATAAAGAATTGGAAAATGATTTAAAATATCCTCCAGTAAATCATGGTTATTTAAAAAAATGGGCAAAACAGGGTGTCTTAATGTTAAATACAGTTTTGACAGTGAGAGCACACACACCCAATTCCCATAAAAATAAAGGCTGGGAAAAGGTTACTAATCATGCTATTGAAGCATTAAATGATTTAGATCATGCGGTTGTTTTTCTGCTTTGGGGAAGACATGCGCAACAAAAGAAAGATTTAATCAATACTAACAAACATTTCATTATAGAGTCGTCACACCCGAGTCCATTTTCGGCAAGACATTCTTTCTTTGGATCCAAACCATTCTCCAAAGTTAATGCTCTCTTAGAGGCTGATGGACAAACGCCAATTTACTGGAAATTAGATAATATTTAAGGCTATTTATTTGACCTTATACCATATGTATCATATGATAACGCTATCAAGACAATCTAGGAGGTACTCTATGAATCAGACAGTATTTACTAATTATTGGGTTAATCGCAGACAAAATATCCGCAAAGAACATGGTAGTTACCAAACCGAAGAAGAAGCAGTCAAAGGTATTGAGACCTGGTGGGAAATTCAAAAAGACAAATATTCAAACGTAACTAAAACAAGAACGAATACTGGTGCATTGGAAATAAACTATGGAGATGATAATTATTTCTACAGAGTCGAAGAAAGAACTATCACTGAAAAACTTCCCACTCGCTCTTATAAATTAAAATCAAAAGGTGAGATTGAGTCCCTTAGAAAGCAATTAAACCTTACAGACAAACAATTACTTTTTGATGAACTACCAGAGCCATACCGTGATCGATTAATCGTTGCAATGTCTAACAGTATTACACCACGTGAATTTTTATATAGTGAGAATGGTGCACCATCCGTTAAGATTAATGAGTTAAAAGATTTACGTAAATTAGCATAAATTACTAAAATACTTCTTTTTAGAAGTATTTTTTATTAAGATTTAAAGATAAAGAGGGGTATAAATGAACAAGAATAAACAGATGAGTGCTGTAGTGGTTGAAGAATTCGGAGACTATCATAATTTACTATATAAAGAAGTAACTGAACCAGAAATTGATCGTAATCAAGTAAAAATAATAATGGAAGCCGTTGGTGTCAATCCTAACGAATCTTATGTCTTAACTGGGAATTATAATCTATTTATTCCAGAACTACCATTTACACCTGGTTTTGATGGGGCGGGAGTCATCGAAGAGATAGGCGATGATGTATCTAATTTTCAAGTTGGAGATAGAGTGTTTGTTGGAACATTCCGTAAAGTGAACCAATCTGGAACTTATGCTGAAAAGGTAGTTGTGGATTCAGATATCGTGTTGCCTTTACCTGATAATGCCAGTTTTGAACAAGGTGCTGCCCTAGGCATACCTGGGTTTACTGCCTATCATATATTATTCCAAAGAGCGAATCTAAAAGCTGGTGAAACAGTCTTTATCCATGGGGCAACTGGTGGTGTAGGAACGCTTGCTGTTCAGATGGCTAAATCCATTGGAGCAACCGTCATTGGAACTTCAAGCACCGAAGAAGGTTTACAAGCCATCTTAGATAATGGGGCTGACTACGCGATGAATCATTTGAATGACAACAATTTAGATCAGTTAAGTGAGTATACAAATGGAGTGGGCCCAGATGTTATTATTGAATTCTTAGCTAATAAAAACTTAGAACTAGATTTACAAGCCATCAAAACAAAAGGAAGAATTGTAGTCGTAGGAGCTAGGGACACCATTGAAATCTCTCCTAGACTCATTTTAAGCCGAAATATTAATGTTCTAGGTGCTTCGCTACCAAACTTAACTGAAGAGGATTACACAGAAGCGTCTGCTGGAATTATCGCCATGTTAGAACATGGTGTAATTAATCCTATTATTGGAGAAAGTGTCCCTTTAAGGGAAGTTCAAAAAGTACATGAGGATCTATTAACACGATCTGGAAACGGTAAATCAATCTTAAAACCGTAATATTATTTAAAAGAAATAAGACTCTGCTATGTTAAAAACTTAGCAGAGTCTTTTAGTTTAAAATTTAATTATTCGTCTTTGTCTTTGCAGCGAGCAACTGGTTCTGTAGATTCTGGTGTTTCTGTAAGAATATTTGGAGCTGCGTCTTCTTTAACTCTATCAAGTTTCTTAGCTGAAATTGGAGCTTGTACTTCTTCTTTTATTATAAACGTTATCAATTAGTTCATATTTGTTATCAGATGACTATCAGGATGTGTAGAAATATCATCAGATGAGTTACTTTTTAAAAATTCTCAGCGAAAATTTCATTTTTAGTGTAAAATGAAAATAAGGAGTGTTCTGATTTTTTTGTATTTGACCACTCAATTAACACAAATGAAATTAAATGTATAGGAGGCACATATGACAAGATTATTAAACGAAGAGCAAGTGAGGAGTTTAATCACGGTTTCTGAAATTAATGAAGTAGTTGATAAGACGTTCGAAGGATTTGGCTTAGGTGAGATTGTGAATCCAACGAAGGTTACCTTAGATTTAGGTGAAACAGGAAATTGGCCACAAAATGAAGGGTTTATGAATGCTATGCCAGCTTATGTTGACTGGTTAAAAGTTGGTGGACAAAAATGGGTTGGTGGTTTTGCAGGTAAACGAAAAGAAATGAATTTACCATATATTACAGCACTTATTACGTTAATTGATCCTGAACTTTGTACATTTACTTCTGTAATGGAAGGTTCTTATATTTCAAATATGCGTACTGGTTCACAGGCAGCAGTAGCATTGAAATATCTTGGTATAAAGGATTCTATTACAGTAGGAATGTTTGGTGCAGGTTTACAAGCTAGAACAGCCACCATTTGTATTGCTGATTTATTTGATATTGAGCGATTAGTTGTTTGGAATCATCGACGTTCTACTGCAGAACAATTTAAAGCAGATATGGAACCTTTTGTTAAAGGCGAAATTATTATTGCAGACCCGGACCATCCTGAAGAAGCAACAGATAATGAAGCATTATTTACATTCACACCGGCACAAGAACCATTTATAACAAAAGAAATGGTTAAACCGGGAACAATCGTTTTCCCTATGGGATCTTTTGAAGAGGTAAGTGAAGATGTTATTCTTTCAGCGGACAAAATTATCGTTGACCGTGTTGACCAAGCTTTACACCGTGGAGTGTTAAAATCTCTAACAAAAGATGGTAAAGTGACTGAAGATGATATTTATTGTACCTTAGGCGAGTTAGCTGCTAATAAAGTGACACTAGAAGATTATTCTAACGAAAAAATTATTTGTATACCTATCGGTACAGGAGCACTAGATGTTGCCGTAGCGGAGGTTGTACACCGTCGCGCCGTTGAACAAAATATCGGAACGGAATTTGACTTCATCTAAAATAACATTAAATAATACACTCAAAGCCAGCCCTTAAAAGGCTGGCTTTGAGTGTATTAGAGGCTAAAATCTAGTTCTGGTCCTTTAGGAACTATTCCTGTTGGATTAATTGTCTTATGACTAATATAGTAATGATCTTTAATATGTTGCATATTTACAGTATCAGATACTCCTTCAAGATTGTAAATTTCACGTGTAAAACGCCATAGATTTGGATAATCCACGATACGTTTGAAATTACATTTGAAGTGGCTATAATAAACCGCATCAAATCGAACTAGGGTAGTGAATAAACGAATATCAGCTTCTGTTAACTGATCACCGACTAGATATTTACGGTTTTCTAGATGTTCTTCTAGTTCATCTAGTACTTTGAACACATTCGTAACTTCTTCTTCATAAACTTCTTGTTTAGTTGCAAATCCAGACTTATACACACCATTATTTACGTTATCGTAAACTCTATCATTCATAGCATCGATTTCGTCCATTAATGCTTCAGGTGAGTAGTCACCTGGTTTAGCACCAATGTCATCAAAAGCTGAGTTAAGCATACGTAATATTTCTGAAGATTCATTATTAACAATCTTACCCGTTTGTTTGTCCCACAATACAGGTACCGTCACGCGACCGCTATAATTATCATCTGCAGCTTTGTAAACTTCGTATAAAAAGTCAGCGTTATTAACTGAATCTTTAATGACTCCAGATCCGTCTTCAAATGTCCATCCGTTCTCTAACATTTTCGGATTCACAACGGATAGTGATATAAAATCCTCCAAACCTTTTAACGCACGCATAATCAGTGTACGGTGAGCCCAAGGGCAGGCTAGTGATACATATAAATGATAACGTCCTTTTTCTGCTTTAAAACCACCATCACCTGTAGGTCCAGCACTTCCATCTGCTGTTATCCAATTGCGAAATTGTGAATCTTTACGAACAAAGCGACCACCGGTTTTTTCAGTGTCATACCAATTATCTTGCCATTGTCCATCTACTAATAATCCCATAATCATGTCCTTTCATATTCAATCGATACTTTGATTATAACATGCTTTTTATATTTTACGTAAAATTCACCTTATAAAAATGCGTGAAATACTAGTAATTTCTTCATCGTTCCGATATATATAAATGAATACAGTTTATACCGAAAGGAGTGAATATATTATGATTAAAATGGCAATCGTTTATTCCGCGGAGACTATACAGACTAAATCCTGTACGGATCCTCCCACAAGTATTGGTAGTCACTGAAGCACATTAATGGAGGAAAACATTGAATACATAAAAAATTAGGGATTAGCAAAGAAATAAATACAGAAGCAAATCAATACCCTGAATTGTTTGTAGGCCGAATTTCTTCACAAACTAAAATATATATAAAGGCATGGCAGATGACAATGAATTTACACCAGAAGTATCTGGAAAGTTTCGATATAACATTGATTATATATCTGATTATCCACCTGTTGCCAATTTTGTTAAGATTGATAAGTTGAGCGATAATGAAAGGCATGTAATTATGCATCATGTATTTAGACTTAAAACTACGATAATTTGATTAGCAACAGGAACATCGAATGATGAACAACTGGTAGCTACAAATGTCGATGCCGTATATATTTGTATGTCACTTAACAATGACCTTTAATATCCGACAAATTGAAAGATACTGAAGTATTGTTTGGTATAGCTGAGCGATACCAGTAATCGTTCTAACAAAAGTAGATTTATGTGACAAATTAACTGAAAAGCTAATTGATTTGGATGATGTTGCGATTGGTGTTGAGGTCATAGTTACCACTTTAATTTATAATACTAGTTTTGAATTGGATAAATTAAATTTAGTCTACCTAGCCTTCGAAACATCGGAAGATGAGACAATTGATCGCATTCAAGCCTTAAAAAGTTAGAATGCGATAGGTATTAATGTAACGATGCCTGGAAAATACCAAGCACTACAGTGCGTTGATGAATTAGATCAAGCAGCCCAATATGTTCAAGCCATTAATATGTTGATACCCAATAATGGAAGATGGATAGGCTTTAATACAGATGGCAAAGGGTTTTGGAATGCCGTTCAACAACAAGATGTTCTTTTGAAGAATCAAACTGTTACAATCTTTGGTTCTGGAAATACAACACGAATCATCTTGGCTCAGGCGGCATTAGAAGGCATTAAACATATCAATATTATTGCCAGAAATATTTACCGCCCATTAGCTATAAAAAATATCATTACTAGTTTAAAAGAAGACTTTCCGAACATCATTATTAATCTGATCGATTCGGCTGTTTCAAGTGAAGTAAAAATAGCCGTAACAAATGCTGATATATTAGTACAAACGACTTCAGTCGGAATGTCTCCTAATACAATGCAAACAGTATTAGAAAATGAAACTTGGTTAAATCCCAACACAGTCGTCTGCGATATTGTTTATGAACCCCTTAATGACTCAATTTATCCAACAAGCACAACGCCGAGGCTGTAAGGTAATTACAGGTATTGATATGCTCGTTCATCAAGCAGCATTGAATTACACTTTGATGACAGGTTATCAAATGAATATCGAAGCCATACAGAATATAATTAAACGTCATTCATAAAATAAAAGAAAGTTGGTAATGTACATGCTAAGATTTATTACTGCTGGAGAATCACACGGACCAAGTTTAACAACAATTATTGAAGGTCTACCTGCAGGTTTACCCATCAATGTTGAGAAAATTAATCATGAATTAGCGAAACGTCAAGAGGGTTACGGTCGAGGAAATCGAATGAAGATAGAAAGCGATACAGTAGAAATTACATCTGGAGTACGATATGGAAAGACATTAGGGTCACCCTTAACACTAATCGTAGCGAATCGTGATAATAAAAACTGGAAAAGTGTAATGAGTATCGAATCGAATGATGACCCGAAAAGTCGACAAAGACGTGCAGTTCTACGTCCTCGTCCAGGGCATGCCGATCTTGTAGGAGGAATAAAATACCATCATGAAGATTTAAGAAATGTCCTCGAACGTTCGTCAGCAAGAGAAACTGCGATGCGGGTTGCAATTGGATCTGTTGCAAAGCAATTATTAAACGAATTAGACATAGATATTGTTGCCTATGTTTGTGAATTAGGGGATATTCAAGGTCAAGCTGATATTTCAAAATTATCTCTAACTGATATTCGAAAAGTTGCAGATAAATCCCCTGTTAAGATGGTTGACTCAAGTCAAGAAGAGGCCGTTATTCAAAAGATAGATCAAACAAAACGAGATGGTAATACTTTAGGTGGCGTTGTAGAAGTGGTTGCAGAAGGGTTGCCAATTGGTTTAGGTAGTTTTACACAATTTGATAAAAAGCTAGATGGTAGACTGGCACAAGCTATGATGAGTATTAATGCATTTAGAGGTGTAGAAATAGGAGATGGATTTGAAATAGCAAGACGATTCGGTAGTGAAGTGATGGATGAGATTGCTTATACACCAGAGAGAGGCTTCTACAGATTGAGTAATCATTTAGGTGGCTTAGAAGGCGGAATAACAAATGGTATGCCTGTCGTAATACGTGGTGTGAAAAAACCTATTCCTACATTATATAAACCCCTTCAAAGTGTGGATATCTATACAAAGGAAAATTACGAAGCGAATATTGAAAGAAGTGATACGACTGCTGTTCCAGCAGCAAGCGTCGTAGCTCAAGCGGTAATTGCAACTGAATTAACACAAGCAATCTTAGAAAAATTTCCTCACGATAGTTTCATAGAACTTAAAGAAGCAGTGAATTCTTACAGAGAATACAGTAAAAATCCAGAAATGTGGCAAAACGGAGTGGGCAATCATGGCTAAAAGATTAAAAGGTTCATTAAAAAATATTCAGTTTCAATTGTCCGTTCCTGGAGATAAATCCATCTCACACCGAGCAATAATCATGGGCTCCATTGCTGAAGGTATGACAAAAGTTACTGGTTTTTTAAGATCAGAGGATTGTTTAAATACACTTCAAATAATGCGACAACTTGGCGTGGAAATTGATGATGATGGAGACACAGTGATTATTCATGGAAAAAGAATTAAACAATTACAAGAGTCGGGTAAGCCATTATATGCAGGGAATTCTGGAACTACGATGAGACTATTAAGTGGTCTATTAGCGGGTCAAAACTTTAAAAGCACGCTTATTGGTGATGAGTCCCTAAGTCAAAGACCGATGGATAGAATTATCAATCCATTAAAAAGTATGGGTGCAAATATACAAGGGTTTGCAAATACGACTTTACCTCCTTTGATTATTGAACCCGTTGAAAAATTAAAAGACATCAAATATGAGATGCCCGTCGCAAGTGCTCAAGTTAAATCAGCAATATTATTAGCAGGACTCTTATCAGAAGGTGTGACCACTATTATAGAGAAGGAAACAACACGAAATCATACCGAAGAAATGCTTGAGCAATTTGGTGTATCTCTTAATATAAAAGGTAAGACAATCATGTTAGAGGGTGGGCAACAACTCATTGGGCAAGATATAGATGTCCCTGGTGATATATCATCGGCAGCTTACTTTATTGCCGCTGGTTTACTATTACCAAATAGTAACATCGAAATAAAAAATGTAGGGATTAACAATACTCGTTCAGGAATTTTAGATGTTGTTAAAGCTATGGGTGGGAAAGTAATTGTAAACATACTGCCGAATCATTACAGTGCAGACATCAGCATTGAAACGAGTCAATTACTCTCTACAAATATTTCTGGATCAATCATACCGCGATTAATTGATGAAATCCCAGTTATTGCACTTTTAGCAACACAAGCTCAAGGGACGACAATAATAAAAGATGCTCACGAACTTCGTGTTAAAGAAACAGATCGAATTCAAGCAGTAGCGAAAGAATTAAGGAAAATGAATGCAAACATTGAAGAAACATATGATGGCTTAATTATTCACGGTCCAACTCCTTTAAAAGGAGCAAAAGTAAACAGTTATGGTGATCACAGAATTGGTATGATGCTACAAATAGCTGGACTTCTAATTCCTGCAAATGAAACTATTGAATTAGAGGATGCTGATTGTGTGAATATCACCTATCCAACATTCTTTGATGAAATTGAACGTATGTCTCAAACAGAAAAAACAGACAAAAATTGAGGTGTTAACTATGATTCTAATTGGCTTTATGGGAGCAGGGAAGACAACTGTTGCCCAAACATTAAGCAAATCATTGAATATACCATGTTATGATTTAGATAAAGAAATTATCAAAAAGATACAAATGCCTTTATCTGACTATTTTGATAAGTATGGTGAAACACAATTCAGACAACTTGAGCATCAATTTTTATTAAAATACTATTCAATTCCTGGAGTCATATCTACAGGAGGCGGTTGTATTGAAAACTATGCAAACAGGGCGATACTAAAAGAGACATCAAATGTAATTTATTTAAAAGCAAATTTTGAAACATTACACCACCGGATAAATAATGACAAAATGAATTTTAGACCAATTGCTAAGAAGCGAACAACAGAGGAACTAAAAGCTTTATATATGAAGCGTTTAATTTATTATGAAACTTGTGCTACTTACACGATTGATACCGATACACTAAACACACAAGAAGTTTCTGATAGAATCATTGCTATGATATAAATAAATAAAATTTGCATCTCTAATTTAAGATGAGTAAACTTAATATTATTCTAATAAGATAGGATGTTTTGTTAATTGAAAAACTTATATAAAGCACTGAAACAATTTAAAGAACAAGATTACAAAGAAAATAAGGATTTATATGAATCACTCAGTGAAATTCAGACACCCCATACATTATTTGTAGGCTGTTCTGACTCTAGAGTGAGTCCAGAACGCTTGTTGCAAGCATATCCAGGTGAGATTTTTCATATTAGAAATATTGCTAATATTGTCCCACCAGCAGGGCAGAGCGTGAAATATGCTTCCACTACATCTGCTATAGAATATGCGGTCGAAGTTTTAAATGTAAAAAATATTATTATATGTGGTCATTCAAATTGTGGTGGGTGTGCAGCAAGTATTAATCCTCCTGAAAATATTGAGGAGTTGCCATATACTAGTATTTGGATCTCACAATTAGAAAGCTTACGTCAACAAGTATCTAAAGAGTTACCAGATGAAGATATGACAGTTAAGGCTAATCGACTTGAAAAGTTAAATGTAATTCAACAATTAAGCAATCTAATGACTTATGAGAATATCAGAGATCGGGTTGAAAAAAATCAGTTAACGCTAAATGGTTGGCATTATAGTATTGGTGACGGAGTGATATCAATATTCAATGATGAGGAAAACGATTTTATAGAATTATAAACAAAAAATCCCAGTCTGAATTTAATCGGACTGGGGTTTCTTTGGCTTAATATTATTCAAAACGACCAGCTAGTGGTAAGGCATCTAAAAATTCTGAATCATGAGGGGATTCAGATTCAAAAAGATCGGTTGCATCAGTACCAGCAGTTACCATATCTTGATGCTCACCATCTGCCCATGCACCAAAGTTTGTAACATCGTATACCGTACCATTTACAGCAATATAGGCTGGATTTCCATCTTTACCATCAAAATTAGCTAATTCATCCTCAGAAAAGACATAATCCACATGTTTTCCAACAATTTTTAAAGTACTTAACAGGTCATCTTCATGCGGTGAATCGTTTTCAAAGTTGTCAGTTGCGTCAGTTCCAGCGCTGATACCGTTATGTTCACCATTTGGCCAAGCTTCTTCATCAGTAACATCATAAACAATACCACGGACAGCAACTAAATTAGGTAATTCTTCATTTTCATTATTAAATTCAGCTAATAGATCATCAGAAACTTCCCAGTCATTATAAACTCCAACTTGATCTAATCCCTCTAAAGTGTCGATAGCATGAGGTGATTCAATGAAAAAACTCGAAGCATCGGTACCGCCTTGAGCACCATTATGTTTACCATTTTCCCATTCAGCAATATCAGTAACGTCATATACATATCCAAATACTGCCACATAAGCTGGATTTCCATCTTGACCATTGGCTTCACTTAAATCAGCTTTACTAATGGTAAACCATCCATTTGTGTATCTGTTTCAGATTCAGAGTTTTCAACTTGTTCTGAACTGGCTTCAGAGGTGTTTTCAGCTATAACCATACGTATGTCTGCGCCAAATAACACGCTAGCGGCTAATGAAACAGTTAATAATTTTTTTAATGATCTCTTCATATCAAATTTCTCCTTTATAAAATATAAAAGTAACGAAGTGATTATAGTAATGATAAAATAACTGGAGTTATAATACAATTCATATGCCACGATATTAACCAATAGATTTAGTACTATAGAAATCTTCGTTAAATAAGTTCGATAATATATATTATGTAAACTCAATAATAAAAATTAACTTATCCAATATTTTTGCTATTTAATAGTTCATCCCTCTCTTTCCCATTGTCATAAATATATATGTCGATTCTAAGGTTAATTTAGATTATTATGCTTAGTCTTATGCGTAATAATAATCAGAGCCTTTATTTTACATTAGCTAATGATAGAAAATATATAAATATTTCTTTGATCCTGAAATTTTCGACCTATACGTCACTACATTTGTTTAGTGTTTTAAATAAGCACAATTCTTGTAGAAACATTTTATATTTCATCGCAAAAATAGTTTATTGAACTTGGATCAACTTTTACATCCATGATAAGATTTCATAATCGTGTAACCGCCTTCTTTTATCTAAATAATGATTTGTGATATTGCCTCTTGTATTTTCTTTATAAGTTGATGAAACTATTGTAATATTGCTTTAGATAGTTTAAAATGACTGTCTTATTAGTTCTAGAATTTATCCTTATAAACCTTGCAATTATACGCTTTTTATTGCATGTTTATTAATGATCAGGTCAAAGTGCTAATATTCAACTAATTTAAATTTTAAAAATAAATGAAAACGAAGGTGAATCGTCAAATGGATATTGTCATTATAGGTGGAGGTAAAGTTGGTGAAATTCTTTGCCAAGAACTAGCATTGGAGAATAATAATGTCGTCCTCATCGAAGCTAATTCTGAAAGATTGAATCGTATTATTAATAAAAATGATATTACAGGCTTAGTCGGTGATGGAGCGGATTATGATAACTTAGTCGAAGCTGGCGTTGAACAGTGCGATATGTTTATAGCTGTGACTCCTGAAGATGAAACAAATATTATAAGTTCTATTATAGCTAAGCAACTGGGTGCCAAATATACTATTGCCCGGGTAAGAAATCCTAAGTATACGAATCATATTGAATTCGTACGTGATAGCCTAGGTATCGACTTGGTTATCAATCCAGAAATGGTGGCAGCTCGTTATATTACCAAAAGTATCGAATTTCCGCATTCACTCAGTATTGAACAATTCGGTAAAGGTCGAGTCAATTTAGTTGAACTAGAAATTAAAGCCGGCAGTCCACTGGTCGATCAGTCTTTAAATCAGTTTAGAAATGAATATGGTGAAGTATTAATTTGCGCCCTAACCCATGATAAACAAACTATTATTCCCAGTGGGCAATCAGTCTTAAGAGTTGGGGATCGTGTTTATGTTACGGGATCTCGAGAAGATTTAGCAAACTTTTATTTCAAAGCTGGTTACCGTGAAGAGAAAACTAAGTCGGTTTTAATTATCGGCGGTGGCCGTGTGACCTATTACACGCTTCATCTGTTAAGTAAAATGGATATCGATATAAAAGTCATCGAATTAAATGAAGAAAAAGCTTTAGATCTTAGTCACCGCTTCCCACAAGTAGTAGTAATTAAAGGTGATGGTATGGAGCAAGAATTGTTATTAGAAGAACGTATTGAAAGCTTTGACGCAGTTTTAAGTTTGGCGGGTATCGACGAGGAAAACATTATCAACTCAATGTACGCCCTATCTTTAGGTATTAAAAAAGTTATGACAAAAGTAAGTCGAACTGACTTATTAAAAATATTAGGTGATTCAGACTTACAAGCCATTGTTACACCTAAACGATTAATAACAAACAAGATTTTACGTTACGTTCGCTCATTAAGAAATGCAACAGCATCTAATGTAGAGGCTTTGATTCGAATTGCTGATAATCAAGTTGAGACCTTGCAATTTCTTGTTAAAGAAAGTAGTCGTGTTGTGAATATCAAGCTAAGAGATTTAAATACAAAAGACAATTTATTAATTGCCTACATAATACGGGGTTCTCAACTGATTTATCCTACGGGCGAGGATGTTATTTTAGCTGATGATCATGTCCTAATCGTGACCAAACATAAAGCGTTTAACGACATTGATGATATCTTAAGGTAAGGAGGCCCTAATGAATACACAATTTATCCGCTATACACTCGGAAATATCTTAATGATTCTGGCTGGCCTGATGTTATTACCTTTGATCGTCAGTGTAATCTACCAAGAAAGCTGGGTAAATATAGCAAGTTTTCTTGGTACTTCTCTAGTGACTCTTGTTATTGGTTTTGCCCTATCTCGAACAAAATTGCATCGACGTACTTTTTATGCGAGCGAAGGCTTTACGATAGTTTCTCTATCTTGGATTTTAATTTCTTTTTTTAGTGCGATTCCGTTTGTTATTAGTAAACAGATTCCATCTTTTGTTGATGCCTTTTTTGAAATGGCGAGTGGCTTTACAACAACTGGTGCCAGTATTTTACTTGATGTGGAGGCTTTATCGCATTCAATGTTGTTTTGGCGTAGTTTCAGCCACTTTGTAGGTGGAATGGGAGTCTTAGTGTTCGCATTAGCCATATTGCCAAAAGCCGAGTCTTCCTCTGTACATATCATGAAGGCTGAAATGACTGGACCAACCTTTGGTAAACTGGTTTCAAGATTGTCTTCAACGGCTCGAATATTATATTTCATTTATTTTACCTTCATGATGATTACACTAGTTTGTTTGTATCTTGCCGGTTTACCATTTTTCGAGTCGATATTATTGGCTTTTGGGACAGCAGGAACGGGTGGTTTCGGAGTGTTGAATGGAAGTATTGCTCCTTATGATAGCTTTACAGTTGAGATGATATTAAGTATCGGCATGATAATATTCAGTATTAATTTCAATTTGTTCTATCTAGTCTATATTCATCAGGCGAAACGAATTCTAAAAAGTGAAGAACTTCGTTGGTTTCTAGCAATTATTGCGATTGCTGTGCTTTTAATCTCAATAAATTTAATCTCAACATCTTATGGTGTTAGCAATGCATTTCGTGATAGTTTCTTTACGGTTGCTTCCATTATATCGACTACGGGTTATTCAACTGCCCTCTTTGATCATTGGCCTTTATTCTCTCAGTTAATACTCATTCTTTTGATGTTTGTTGGAGGAATGGCTGGCTCAACAGCAGGTGGTTTGAAGGTCTCACGTATTTTGCTTTTAGTTAAAATAGGTTGGGCAGAAATAAAACAAACAATACGACCTAATCGTGTCGTTGCCATCGATTATGAAGGTAGACGTATTGACTCTAAATTAGCCAATACAGTCTTGAGCTACTTGGTGGTCTATATTATTATTTTTATTGTGGCGGTGCTTGTCATTAGTTTAGAAACACCAAACCTACTATCCTCTTTTAGTACTGTGGCAGCAACCCTTAATAACATTGGACCTGGTCTAGGCATTGTGGGACCCTCTCAAAATTTTGCTCATTTTAGTCCATTTATCAAAATATTCCTATCATTCATTATGATCATGGGACGTTTAGAAATATTTCCAATGATAATTTTGTTTGCACCGAATACATGGCTGAAACGCTATTAATCAACAATAAAATTTTAGCATTATAAAAAACATAGTGAGTGCTCTAAATTTCGAAAGAGTCTCACTATGTTTTTTGTTACTTTCATTTTTATGCGGCAGTGTTATAAATCATTTATAAAACTTAGGAAACACATCTTCTAAATCATTAACAGCATCGCTCAGTATTTGTTGCTCATCGATGGGTTGTATTGTAGTCCCTTGTGCACGTGCAATATATGTTTCATTGAATCCCATAATATTTTCAAACATTTCTTTTAGATAATAGTAACTAAATTCCAATGGCGAGTATCTATCATTATTTGTATAGATACTACCACTCGATTGAATTATAAGTAGATTTCGATCATCACTCATCAAACCTACAGATCCTGATTCTGTATATTTAAAGGTTTCTCTAGCAATCAGTATATTATCCAAATAATCTTTTAGTTTAGAAGGAATATTAAAGTTATGGAGTGGCAACACAATAACAATGCGTTTATGATCTTTAAACTCATCTAACAATGAGCTGCTTTGCAAACTGACTTCTTTTTCAGATTCAGTTAAAATTTCATTGTTTTGTTGCTTATTCCATACGTCAATTAAGCTGTTTTTCTTAATCTTTGGAATGTCAGTATCATATATATTTATTACTGTTAAATTTTCATCGCCAAATCGTTCCTTGTAAAGTGCTAAAAATTTCTTTTGTAATTTAGACGAGTATGTATTCTCATTAGTCCAATTTGGATGTGAGTTAATCAATAGTGTTTTGTTCAATCTAATCACCTTTCAAAGTTAAATAATTTTCTTTCATTTTTGATATATTTAGTTTACCATTTAAAGGTGCCAACTAATGACACCTTTGGGAGGGAAAGATGAAAAAATCAGAAAGATTACCTAATGAGCTGATTTATTTAAAGAATAAACAATTTTTTAACTTAAAGGATTTGATGGAAGAATTTAATATATCTAGACGTACAGCTATTAGGGATATTGAAAGTTTAGAGAATCTAGGCTTAGCTATCTATTCGACTCAAGGCCAAAATGGTGGCTACTATATACTCGATCAAGAACTGATGATACCTATTCAATTCACAGAGAATGAAATCCATACGTTATTTTATGCTTTAAAAGCACTAGAGTCGCTGACTGATAATCCTTTTGATTCTTCATATGTGTTACTGCAAAACAAGCTTAAAACAACTTTAAATAATAAACAGTTAGATAAATTAGATAGAATTCTCTCAGTTATGAACTACTATAGTATTAAACCTTTGAATCAATCGAAATTTTTAACTTCCGTACTAAACTCCATTATTAACGAAACGGCAATTGAAGTTGAGTATAAACAATTCGATTTTGAAAAGATTGTTATTCAAGTAAGTGAATTGTTTTACCGTCAAGGTATTTGGTTTTTTAGTGCCTATGATTTTAATAAGAAAGCTTGGCGTACGCTTCGAACAGATGCCATATTAAACTTAAAGACCATGATAGATTTTGAAGAGACTTTAAGTTTGAATGAATTAAAAACATTACAAAAAGATACAGATGGAAAATTAAATACAATACCATTTAGATGTTTGATTAATAAACGCGGTGTAGAGACATTTAAGAAGAGCCGTTACCCTAACATGCATCTAATTACTGAAGGTGACAAGCATTATATCGTAGGGTATTTTAATCCTGAGGAAATTACTTATATGGCTGAATATATGATAAAATTCGGTAAAAATATCGTGATTGAGTCCCCTCCTCTATTAAAAGAAAAGTACTTTGAATTAGTAAAAGATATTCTTGATTTGTATTAGCCGACCTTTAAAGACAAGTAAACCCAATATTCTGGATATTGGATTGTTTGTTATATATTTATTTTCTCGCTTTATGTACTTTTAATTTTTTACCTTTAACTGTGCGGTTTTGCATTTCAGAGATGACATAAGGTCCCATATTATTCAGTATTTCAACATATGTAACATTTTCTTGAATGGTAATAATTCCAATGTCCTCGGCTTCGACACCTTTAATATTCGTTAATGTTCCAACAAAGTCGATGGCTCTGAGTTTTTTCTTTTTACCGCCATTGAAGTAGACTCTCGTAATATCTTTATTCAGTTCTTTATTACGAGCTGTTTTCAACACAGGTCTAGAGTTAATTTTTTTCTCAAAAGCTGTCTTACGACTCATTACTTGGCGATTGCTCGGTGCGTTTATCTCCGTAAATTGCATACCAGCTTCTTTAGCATACTCACTTACTTCTTGCCAACGCTTCATCTCATTATCGCTAATTAAAGTTAAGGCAACCCCTGTTTTCCCTGCACGACCTGTTCTACCAGTTCTGTGCGTGAAACTTTCATTCTCAAAAGGCACATTATAATTGATAACATGCGTCACGTTATCAACATCGATGCCGCGAGATGCAACATCGGTTGCAACCAAATAACGTAATTTACCAATTCTAAATTCCTGCATGACGTCTGAGCGGTCATCCTGATCCATTCCGCCATGTAATTTATCAATAGGAATCCCAGCTTTTGCTAAATAGCTATCGACTTCATCAACCACCTCGCGTGTGTTACAAAAAATGATACACGTATCAGGATTTTCAATTGTTAATAGATCCAACAATAACTTTTCTTTAGGTAAATCTTGAACTCGAATATAAGATTGTGAAATGTCAGGTGTATTTTCTTCTGATTTTTCCATTTTTATTGTCTTATGGTCTTTTTTCATATAAAAGAATGCGAGTCGTTCGATTTCAGACGGCATTGTCGCTGAAAATAACATCGTTTGACGTTCTTTAGGTAGATAATCAATAATGTCTTCAACTTGTTGTATAAAGCCCATATTCAGCATTTCATCCGCTTCATCAAGAATTAAACTCTTAATTTCATCTACATTCAAAGTACCTTCTTGAAGATGCTCTAAGATACGACCGGGTGTACCCACTACAATATGACTTTTTTGTTTTAATTCGGATTTTTGAGTTTTGAATGAAGATTTACCAAAGACAGCCGTCACTTTAATTCGTTTAAAACGACCGATATTCATAATATCTTCTTTAATTTGCATCGCTAATTCACGTGTTGGTACTAAGATTAAAGCTTGTGGTTTATTCTCTTCCCAAATAACTTGCTCACAAAGTGGAATGCCGTAAGCCGCCGTCTTACCACTTCCTGTTTGCGATTCAGTGAGAATGTCCTCATTATTTAATGCGAGTGGAATAATTTCTTGTTGTACCGGTGTTGGTTGGTAATATCGGAGGCTATCTAGTGCTTTAGTAATTTCCGAGCTGATGCCCATTGATTCAAATGTGATTTTTTTCATATTTTCCTACTTTCTTTACTACGTCGCATCAGTATATCAGATTGTCTGATAAATTGTATGATAAATTATAATAAATCACATAAAAACTGCTCTAAATGATATAGAGCAGTTCCATAAATTGTTTAACGACTAATTAAGACATCACATTGGGCATTTCGAACAACATAATCTGTAATTGACCCAATAAGCATCTTTGCTACACGACCTTTACCTGTCGCTCCTAATACAATTAAATCAATGGACCAACGGTCTACTAATACTTCAGCAATTTGGGTACGGGGATCTCCATAAATTAATTCTGCTTCTAAAGAAACCCTTTCATTTCTGGCAAACTCTTTTAATGAGTTTAAAAGCGATTCACGTTGTTCCTTAGGAATATCTTGACCATCATCTTCTTTAACTACTCGAACTAAATACACATTACTATCCCATTGTCTTGCTAAACGGACGCCTTGTTTGAATGAATCGATCGACTGTTGTGACCCGTCAACTGGCAAAAGTATATTTTCATATATTTTTGACATTAGTATCAACACCTCTCTGTATTGTAAGCGTAACCAACCTATCTATATTCATTATAAAACATACATCAGAATAAGCAAGAATTAAAGATAGTAAAATGAATATAATCAATATACAACAAAAAAGAATACACCTGCCTGTTCGCAGATGTATTCGTATATGTGTTTATTAAAAGGGATTATAAAATCTTCCACCATTAACAAAGAATAATAAAATTCCAATGACGGTAATTATAACGATCAAAGCCAAGGCGATAACATCTTTTTTAGTAAAAGGTCTATATCTATACCATGTTCTTGATTTATTTTTCCCAAAGCGACGTAACTCCATTGCTTGGCTTATAATTTCAATTCGATTTAAGCTACTAAAGATTAAAGGCATAATAATCTGTGCAGATCGCGTTATTCGTTTCATTAGTGACGTTTTCCGACTCATCTCCAGACCGCGTGCTTGTTGAGCTTGTCTAATCTCAAAAAAACTGTCTTGAATATCTGGAATATAACGTAATGCCAATGATACAGCGTAACTAATTCGGTACGATACACCAATTCGATTTAAACTTGAAGCAAATTCACTCGGATCTGTTGTGAATATAAATATTAAAGCTAAGGGAATGGTCGTAAAGTACTTAATTGCGACATTAAACTCATAAAATAATTGTTCTGCCGTAATTGTATACCGTCCGATGCCATCAAATAGCACTGTTCGCGAGTTATACAATTGTACGCCATACTCTGGTTCAAAGATATATATTGTAAGTAAATTTAAGATAGAAAATACTAAAACAAAATAGATTAATACTTTAATATTTCTCCATGGAATACGTGCGATATAGAACAAAATTAAACTAAAGATTGTCATTGCCACTAAAAATCGAGTGTCAAAGCTAGTCATTACAATTAAGGATAATAAGATAAAACTAATCAACTTTGTGGAGCCACTTAGATTATGTATGATTGTCTTATTAGGGATGTAACCAAATAAATTCTCTTGACTCATCAGCGCATCCCCCTCTCATAACGCATAAAGCGTCCAATAAAATCTTCTGAAGTCATCGAAGGTAAAAGTTTACCTAATTGGTATAGACTTGTCTCAGTAAGATGGGCGGCTTTTAATAAATGAGTATTAGAAAACAACTCTGATGGATTCGTATCGGCTAATAATTTACCTGTATCAAACACCAATGTTCGATCTGTATACTCTTGCATTAAATGCATATCATGCGTAATCATTAGAATAGTCATGTCTCTTTCAAGATTGAGTTGGTTAAGAAATTGCATCATATCAGTATAATGCGCGTAATCCTGTCCTGCTGTTGGTTCATCTAAGATAAGAATTTTAGGATCTAAAACAAGGATACTCGCAATTGTCACCCTTCTCTTCTGCCCATAACTTAAAGCCGAGATTGGCCAATTACGGTATGGATATAAGCCACAAATTTTTAAAGTATCAAACACTTTTTCTTCAATGTCACTTTCTTTCCATCCGCGATTAATTAAACCTAAAGCAACTTCATCGTAAATCATAGTTTTTGAAATCATATTGTTTGGATTTTGCATAATAAAACCAACCGTATCCGCAATTTCTTTAATGGATAAATCGCGAATCTCTTCGTTATTTACGATGATTTTCCCAGAACTTGGCTTCACAAAACCACTAATTGCTTTTGCTAATGTTGATTTACCGGCACCATTAGTCCCGACAATACTGATCATTTCGCCTTCATTTACTGAGAATTTAATATCAGACAAGGTTTGGACATTAGTTTCTGAATTATACGAGAAATTAAAGTGGTCGACTCTCAATATAGTATCTTTTTCATTAAAATCTTCTTCGTGTGTCACTTGACTCGCCCACTCTTCAAGAAGCTTGATATCTTCAGATAATAGATTTATTTGGCTGAAAGTGTTCACATGATTATATTTATTAATATCAATCCCAGCGTACTTCATCGCTGTTAAATAAAGCGGTTCTCTAACACCAACTTCTTGTAAGACCGTGCTTTTTAATAGTTCCGTTGGTGATGAATCAAACACTAGTTTACCTTCATCAATGACCAAGATACGATCAATATCTGCTAAAAGAGCCTCTTCTAAACGATGTTCTACTATTATTGTTGTATAGTTGTGCTTTTTGCTTAATTGGTTGATTAAACGCATTGTATCCGCACCTGATGCCGGATCTAAGTTTGCTAATGGCTCATCAAATAATAAGATAGGCGCATTATTAACTAGAATGCCACTAATTGAAACACGCTGCTTCTGGCCACCAGAAAGTTTATTCGGCATGCTTTGAAGTAAGTCATCAATTTCTAGAGTTTCACTCCAATTCTCGACAATGGTTTGCATCTTTTCTTGCTCCACACCATCGTTTTCTAATGCGAAGGCAATATCTTCAGCAACTGTTAGGCCAACAAATTGTCCATCTGTATCTTGTAAAACCGTTCCTACTTCTAAGGATAAGTCAAAAATAGAGCTCGTTTGTACTTCTTTTCCATTGACTGAAACAAACCCGTCAAGTTGACCTGGATATGTATTTGGTATTTGCCCATTAATACAACGAGCAATAGTCGATTTCCCTGATCCACTCGGTCCAACAATTAATATTGTTTCGCCGGCGTAAACATCGAAGTTAATATCGATGAGATTTTTTTCTGCCTGACTATCATATTGAAAACTAACTTTATCAAATTTGATTATCGGCGTTCTTTTTTCTTGAAGGTCCATATAAATTACTCTTTCGTTAAGCTTCCACTTTTAGTTCGGGTTTTTGTATAGGCTGTAATCAGTAACGTTCCTAATACTCCGACGGCAATTGAATTCATAACAGCTGAAACAAATCCTTGGACAAACACTTTATTAGCAGGTTCTGAATAAATTAGAATATCTAGAAGCGGTGCAATAATCCCCCATGCTAGAACATTTGTAACGACTTGTCCGATATTAAATGTAATCATATCTTTTTTAGTAAATTCGCCTGATTGAATGTTTAAGCGTTTTGCAATTAATCCATAACCAAAGCCAGTGACACCAGAAGAAAGTACCCAACTCCACCATAAACCATATGTAAGTAAATCTTTAATTGCATGTCCAATTAAACCGATTAATAAACCAGCAACGGGTCCATAAATGACAGACATTAAAGCTAAAAATGGATACGTCGTTTCAATACTTGTGTTTGGAACTCCCGTAGGAATTGAAAGGAAACGTCCTAGAATGAAGAAGACAGCTGCACCAATACCTACAGCAACGAGTTTAATTATAGATGAATTATTATTATTATTCATAATTCTATTCTCCTTTTACTTTTTTAATTCGCCGATTGTAAAATTAAGCTAGACAACTAAAACAGCCATTTGTGGTACACTCAACTTGTAATTCCGACCAAAGAATACAAAGGAGTGACCACAAATGACCTACACCCATCTTACCACGGATGAACTGGTGATGATAGAATCATATTACCACCAACATATTCCGGTCTCGACCATTGCCAGTCGTTTAAAACGTTCTAGAACACCTATTTATAACGTCATCAACTTCTTAAAAGAGGGCCATACCGCCATTGAGTATTACCAACAATATAAGAAAAACAAACAACGGTGTGGTAGATGTAAGTGTGTCCTTCCTGAAGACCAACAAGTCTACATTAAAGAAAAAGTCTCACAGGGCTGGACACCCGATGTCATTATCGGGCGTAAAGAAAAACCCATTGACTGTTCCATGCGGACGCTTTATCGGCGTTTCAAGGAAAAGGTGTTCGATGAAAAAACCTTACCCATGAAAGGAA
>NZ_JBGQQY010000019.1:0-37047 GCF_045528545.1 Ruoffia sp. FAM 26254 | reverse complement strand
GATGGGTGTAGGTCATTTGTGGTCACTCCTTTGTATTCTTTGGTCGGAATTACAAGTTGAGTGTACCACAAATGGCTGTTTTAGTTGTCTAGCTTAATTTTACAATCGGCGTTCCATATAAAAAATTATTTGCAATCGATTTTATTTGTGCTGTTATTTCAGCTATCTTAGAATTATTCTTTCCGATTGCCGTGAATATGGTGATTGATCAAATATTGCCACAAGGAAATTTACGTCATATTGTCATGTTCTCAGTATTATTATTTGCTTTATATTTATTTAATACGACTATGAATTATATAGTCGTATATATCGGCCATGTCTTTGGGAGCCATATTGAGACAGACATGCGCAAAGAGTTGTTTGAGCATTTTCAAAAGCAATCGTATGCGTATTTTGACAAGATGAAGACTGGGGACTTAATGAGTCGTATTACAACGGATTTGTTCGAAATTAGTGAATTAGCTCACCACGGACCCGAAGATGTTTTTATAACGATTATGACTTTAGTTGGAGCGTTTCTGTTAATGTTAAATGTACATGTCCCATTAGCATTAATGACTGTCGCCTTAATTCCTATCTTAGGTGTTATACTGGGGCTGTTTAGCCGTTATATGGTTAATATTAATGTGAGTATTAAACAAAACTTGGGCCGGTTTAACGCTGGAATTCAAAACTCAATTAGTGGGATGAGAGTAGTTAAAGCTTTTGCTAATGAGACATACGAGAATAATATTTTCGCTGATTTAGCAGAGAAATACCGATTAGCAATGGTTAGATTTTATAATTCTATGGCAACGAGTTCTTCGTTTAATTATATTGTCATGCGTTTAATCAATCTGTTTGCCTTGCTGGCGGGTTCTTATTATACAATTGTAGGTGAACTAACAATTGGTGAGCTCGTTGGATATATTCTACTTTCGAATGTATTTATTCGTCCACTTGAGAGAATTAATGCGATGTTAGAAGTTTATCCAAAAGGTTATGCTGGTTTTGTGAGATTACAAGAAGAATTGAATAAAGAACCAGATATTCTCGATAGCCCCAATGCAGTTGAAGCTCCTAAGTTTGAAGGGAATATTCGCTATGATAATGTTTCTTTCGGTTATAAAAAAGAAAAACCCGTCCTAGAAAATGTAACGATTGATATTAAAGCTGGTCAAACTGTTGCTTTTGTAGGACCATCAGGCGCTGGTAAAACGACGTTAGTAAATTTATTACCTCGATTCTATGAAATTACCGGCGGCAAAATAACGATTGATGGGGTAGATATTCAGGATGTGACAATGCGTTCATTACGGAAACAAATTGGTATTGTCCAACAGGATGTCTTTTTATTTGATGGGACGATTAAAGAGAACGTACTGTATGGTCGCTTGGATGCAACTGATGAAGAGGTTAAAGCAGCCATTGATTCAGCTAAATTACGAGAAGTGATTTCAAATTTACCAGATGGGGTTGATACTCAGATTGGTGAAAGAGGTGTTTCGCTTTCAGGGGGGCAGAAACAGCGCTTATCAATTGCTAGAATCTTCTTAAAAAATCCAAAAATTCTTATTTTAGATGAAGCTACAAGTGCTTTAGATACTGCTACTGAACGATTTATCCAAACTTCACTCGATGAATTGTCACAAGGACGAACATCACTCGTCATTGCCCACCGATTAGCAACAATTACAAATGCAGATCGCATCATCGTTGTAACGCCTGAGGGAATAATGGAGGATGGAACACATGAGGAATTATTAGAGTTAGGCAATATTTATGCTGACTTATATCGTAGTCAATTTGGAGGGATGTAATTATACCCAGGGACCTAATCGTTCCTGGATTTTTTTCAGTCTATTCTATGTTATAATATAGTGAATTTAGCGAGGAGTTTTGATATGAAAGAATTAAAAATCACAAATTTACATAAAACTTACGGAACAAAAACTTTACTAGGTGGAGTTGACTTATCGATTCGCACAGGGGACCGAATTGGTTTAATCGGACCTAATGGGACAGGAAAAAGCTCACTATTAAAGGTGATTGCTAATATTGATACATATGACGAAGGTGAGATACTCAAACCTAATGATTATCGCATAGGCTATTTAGATCAACATCCAGAATTGGATTTAGAAAAGACGATATTAGAAACAGTCTATGATAGTCCAGCACCCCAAATTCAAAAGTTATTACGCTATGAAAAAGCACGCTTAGATTTGGAAAATGATCCTGAGAATCCGACCAATTTCGACCGCTTCACTAAGATGAGTGATGAAATGAATTTAAATAATGGTTGGGAAATTGAAGTGAATGCCAAAACAATCTTAAGTCAGCTTGGCCTGAATGATTTAAGTCGTCTCGTATCTACATGTTCAGGTGGGGAACGTAAACGTATTGGGATTGCTCAAGTGCTAATATCTGAACCTGATTTATTAATCTTAGATGAGCCAACAAACCATTTAGACATATCATCGATTCAATGGTTAGAGAAATATTTAGCTACTTATAAAGGAGCTCTATTACTCGTAACGCATGATCGCTACTTCCTAGAGCGTTCAGTTAACAAAATTGTAGAACTAAACTTTGGGCAATTGAGAGAATATTCTGGGAATTATCAAGACTATTTAACTAAACGAAGCGAAGAAGCAGCCAATAACGAAAGAATGCAAGAGAAACAAAACCGCTTATTCCAACAAGAACTTAGTTGGATGCGCAAGGGTGCCAAAGCAAGAACTACTAAACAACAGGCGCGTATCAATCGTTTTGAAGATTTAAAAGGTTCAATCGAATCACGAAATCAAGCAGATGAAGCGATTGATTTTAACTTTGATCAACAAAGAATCGGCCAAAGAATTATGGATTTAGAAAATGTCACTGTTGAGATTGGTGATAAGACTGTTATTGAAGACTTTACGAAAAGCTTTATCAAAGGTGAACGCCTAGGTATTATTGGTGAGAATGGTATCGGAAAATCAACATTCTTAAACACCTTAGCTGGATTACATCCTATTAAAAGTGGTGTGTATGAAATTGGTCAAACTGTTAAGATGGCTTACTACCGTCAATTGGATCAAGACTTACCTGGTGAGATGCGCGTTCTAAAGTATTTAACACAAATTGCAGACGAATTTCAAACGGATGGAGGACAATCTGTTTCAGCAGCATCAATGTTAGAGCAGTTTAACTTCCCTAGAGTGACTCACGGTACTCAAATTAAATATCTTTCAGGTGGTGAGCGCCGACGTTTATATTTACTGACATTATTAATTCAAGAACCAAACGTATTGTTCTTAGATGAGCCAACCAATGATTTAGATATTGAAACACTCACGGTGCTAGAAGATTACTTGGATTCCTTTGTCGGAGTCGTAATTATCGTATCCCATGACCGTTACTTCATTGATAAAACGGTGGATCAATTATTAGACATTCAAGGCGAAGGTAAATTTAAGTTAATTTACGGGAATTATAGTGATTATTTAAATACACAAAGTAAGGCACCCGCTCAAGCTGAGAAGACAGTAAGTAATGATGCACCGAAAAAAGACAACGAAAAAGTAAAGACTGAGAAAAAACGCATGTCTTATAATGAGAAAAAAGAATGGGCGACAATCGAAAAAGATATCGCAGAAATTGAAACAGAAATTGAAACAACTCAAGCAGAAATGGCTACACAAGGCAGTGATGCATATAGATTAATGGAATTACAAGAAAAGGTAGAAAGTCTAGAGTTAGCTTTACTAGAGTATTACGAACGTTATGAGTACTTAAGTGAACTTTCATTATAGGAAGGATAATTATAGAATGACAACTCAATATCAAGATTTAGTAAGAAAAGTATTAAACGAAGGAACAAAAAAAGAGGACCGGACAGGTGTTGGAACTTTGAGCATATTTGGGCATCAAATGCGCTTTAATCTTCAAAAAGGCTTTCCTTTATTGACATCTAAACGCGTACCATTTGGCCTAATTAAATCAGAATTACTTTGGTTTCTACGTGGAGATACAAATATACGCTACCTATTAGAAAACAATAACCATATATGGGACGAATGGGCTTTTAAAAATTATATTGAAAGTGATGCGTATGAAGGACCAGATATGACTGACTTCGGTAGACGTGCCTTAGTCGACGAAACTTTTAAAGTTCAATACGATGAAGAAATGACTAAATTTCAAAATGAAATACTTACGAATGATGACTTTAGTGAACGATTTGGTCACTTAGGGGATGTTTATGGTAAACAATGGCGAGCATGGCAATTACGTAATGGTGACACTCTTGATCAAATTAAAATAGTCATTGACCAAATTAAAACAAATCCCGATTCAAGACGTCACATTGTTTCCGCTTGGAACCCAGAAGATGTTCCTTCAATGGCTTTACCACCTTGTCATACCTTATTCCAGTTTTATGTGGCAGATGGCAAATTAAGTTGTCAATTATATCAAAGAAGTGGCGATATCTTTTTAGGTATACCATTTAATATCGCGAGTTATGCATTATTAACGCATTTGATTGCACGTGAAACAGGTTTAGAGGTCGGAGATTTTGTTCATACAATTGGTGATGCTCACATTTATTCAAATCACCTTGAACAAGCTAAACTGTTATTAGAAAGAGATGTTAGACCGTTACCTCAACTCGTAATTCAAAGTGAAGCAAAATTGGATAAAATTGAAAGTAATGAGATTAAAGTAGAGAATTACAATCCGCATCCTTCAATAAAAGCACCGATCGCAGTTTAAGGAAGTGAAATGATGATAACATTTGTATTTGCACAAGATTTAAATGGTGGGATTGGATATAAAAACGACCTACCGTGGAATTTGCCTAATGATTTAAAATTCTTTAAAGATACGACCATGGGACACACAATGTTAATGGGGCGTCGAACGTTTGAATCTATGAATAGACGACTACTACCGGGTCGAAAAACGGTTGTATTAACAACCGATACAACATATGGACAAGATGTTCCAGAGCTAACCGTCGTTCATACGATTGAAGACGTATTGGCTTTGTCAGAAGACCGTAACTTAATGGTTATTGGTGGAGCTAAAGTTTTCTTAGATTTAATTGATTATGCGGATCGAGTGGTAAGAACAGTTATCGAGGATAAATTTTTGAATGATGTTGTCATGCCAGAGATTGATGAAGAGAACTGGGAATTAACAAAAGTCGTTCGGGGCGAAACAGACGAAAAAAATATTCATAAACACCGCTATGAATGGTGGCAACGTAAGGAAGAGGGTAAATAATGACAATTGAACGTTATACAAGACCAGAAATGAAAAATATTTGGTCACTTGAGAAGAAATACGAAACATGGTTAGAAGTTGAGATTGAAGCATGCCAAGCTTGGGCAAACTTAGATGAGATTCCACAAGAAGATGTAGACAAGATTAAACAAAATGCGAGCTTTACTGTTGAGCGAATCTTAGAAATTGAAGAAGAAACGCGTCATGATGTTGTAGCATTTACTCGTTGTGTGAGTGAAAGCTTAGGTGATGAAAGTAAATGGATTCATTACGGTTTAACAAGTACAGATGTGGTCGATACAGCATACGGCTTCCAATTAAAACAAGTCAATGACATATTAAGAAAAGATATTCAACGCATCATCGATGTTGTTGGTAAAAAAGCTAAAGAACACAAATACACCATTCAAATGGGAAGAACCCATGGTGTTCATGCGGAACCAACAACTTTCGGCTTGAAATTAGCTGGATTTTACTCTGAGTTAAAACGTAATCAAAAGCGTTTTGAAGAAGCGGCGAAAGATGTTGAAGCAGGGAAAATGAGTGGTGCAGTCGGATCATTTGCCAATACACCTCCTGAAGTTGAAGCTTACGTCTGTGAACAATTAGGTATCCGTGCTCAGGATATTTCAACCCAAGTATTGCCACGTGATTTAAATGCACATTACGTTGCGGTTATGGCGTTAATTGGGACAAGTATCGAACGATTTGCGACTGAAATTAGAGGACTACAAAAAACTGAAACACGTGAAGTGGAAGAATACTTTGCTGCAGGACAAAAAGGTTCATCAGCAATGCCTCACAAACGTAATCCGATTGGTAGTGAGAATGTGACTGGTTTAGCAAGAGTAATGCGTGGATACATTACACCCGCATACGAAAATGTCTCACTATGGCATGAACGTGATATTTCACACTCTTCAGCAGAGCGAATTATCTTACCAGATATAACAACTTTACTAAATTACCAAATCAATCGTTTCGCGAATATCATTGAGAAATTAACTGTCTTACCTGAGAACATGGAACAAAACATGGCAAAAACATACGGCTTAATTTATTCACAACGTGTCATGTTATCATTAATCGATGCAGGTCTAACACGTGAAGCAGCCTATGATTTAGTTCAACCACTGACTAAGATTGCTTGGGATGAATCAAAATCCTTTGAAGAATTAGTTAAAGAAAATAAAACTATCAATCAAAAACTATCAAAAGATGAGGTCAATAACTTATTTGATCCTTCATATCATTTAACACAAGTAGATGCTATATTCAAACGTGTGGGACTAGACTAAAGAAAGAGGGATAACATGCCAACAATTGGAATGATCGGCGTTGGTAATATGGGGTCTGCGATTGCAAAAGCAATACTTAAAGCAGGGTACTCGATGATATTACATAACCGCACACAAGAGAAATTAGCCGTCTTAGCTGAACAAGTTGGCGCAGACGTTGTCGGATCAGAATCATTGGATGAATTAATCAATGAATCAGACATCATCTTTATTGGGGTGAAACCAAATCAATTTGGAACGATCTTTGAACAACTCGATGATTTAGTCATTGAATCTAAACCAAAAACTTGGGTGAGTATGGCTGCGGGGTTATCAATCGCGCAACTAGAAACTTTTACACCCGCTTCTCATAAATGGATTCGTACCATGCCAAATACGCCAGTCGAAATTGGCGAAGGGTATATTGCATATTGTACATCAGAAAATACTGACGTTGAAAAAATAACTCTTTTTGAAAAAAGTCTACAGTACGCAGGTATCGTCGAAGCGATACCAGAATCACTTTTTAATGCTGTAACTGGTTTAGCCGGGTCGAGCCCAGCCTTCATATATCAACTGATAGAGGCGATGAGCGACGTTGGAGCAGAACATGGTCTCTCACGTGAACAAAGTCGTAAAATGGCGTCACAGGCTGTAAAAGGCGCTTCTAGCATGGTTATAGAGACGGGTATGCATCCAGGCGAACTGAAAGATAAAGTAACTAGCCCAAATGGCACGACAATTGCGGGTGTTGTTGCGCTTGAACATGCTGGATTTAAATCAGCGATTAACAAAGGCGTAACAGCAGCTATTAAAAAATCTATTCAAATGAGTAAGAAATAGAGGGAGAAAAAATATGACACTTGGTTACTTAAATACACCAGTAAATGAGAGCTATCATATTGATGTCACTGATGGTCATTCTTTATATGTTGAAGAATGTGGGAATCCAGAAGGTATTCCAGTAGTATTTCTACATGGTGGTCCTGGGGGAGCTATTAGTGAGAAATCACGTCGTTTTTTTAACCCAGAGAAATACCGGATTATTTTATTTGATCAAAGAGGGACAGGACGCAGCAAACCCTTTTTATCACTTGAGAATAATACGGTTGATGCGAGTGTCGAGGACTTAGAAGTCATTCGTCTCCATTGTCACATTGACTCGTGGATTGTCTTTGGTGGAAGTTACGGTTCAACATTAGCCTTAGCATACGCTATTAAATATCAAGAAAAAGTGAAGCATCTTGTTTTGCGAGGAATATTCTTAGGCCGACAAGCGGATATTGATTGGTTGTTTAAGTTTGGTGCAAGTGAGTTTTATCCTGCTGAATTTGAACAATATAAATCATTTATCGCAGAAGATAAACAAAGTGATTTAATCAGTGCCTATTATGATCTTATGACTCAAGGTAGTAAAGAAGAGCGAGAGGCAGCTGCCCAACAATGGAATATTTGGGAATCTAGTCTAGTGTTACATAAGCCAGTCAAACAAGAAGTGTCTCTAGTTAAACCAGGGGATTTATCACTTGGCTTATTAGAAGCCCATTACTTCAAACACCACATGTTTTGGGATGATGATAATTATTTGCCGAATCATATTTCAGTCTTAAAAGATATCCCAATTCATATTGTCCATGGACGGTATGATGTTGATTGTCGAGTGAGTGGGGCGTTTGAGTTACAACAACAGTTACCACATGCTTCATTAGAAATTATTGAAGAAGCAGGACACTCCCCCTTTGAAGATAATATGATGAGTGCTCTCCTTAACATTATGGATACTTTAGCAAAATAAAAACATCCATTCGTTTCAGCCGAAACGGATGGATGTTTCTTTATACATAAAATAATACGCTGATGTACATGAAGAAAGCACCAGCCATAACAAACAAGTGCCAAATAATATGCATCCACTTGTTATTTTTCATACTATAGAAGATTGTTCCTAAGGAATAAACAATACCACCAATTGCGAGTAGAGCGATACCTGTAATTTCGATGGTTTGTAGAAGTGGATAGATGATTGTGACACCTAACCAACCTAATCCTAAGTACATAAAAGTACTTAAGCGTGGAAACTTATTAATATGGAAAAGTTCAAAAAAGATTCCAATCAATGCTAAGCCCCAAACTAAAATTAAGAAAAATAGTCCTAATCGTCCACCTACACCAATAACTACGTAAGGTGTATATGTACCAGCAATCAAAATATAAATTGCGCTGTGATCTAATCGTTGAAAAAAATCTTTGAATTTTGTAAAACTTAAACTATGGTAAAGGGTAGAATTCAGAAAAAGTATGACTAAACTTGCGCCGTAAACGACATAAGCGAATATAGCAGTGGGTGAAGATACATCAATTCCTTTAATGATAAGTAAGATTAGCCCTACGATACTAAGAATCGTACCAATACCGTGAGTCAATGCGTTCAATACTTCAACTAATATTGCTTTACCTTTCGATTGAGATTTATTATCCATTTACTCACCTTCCAAGTAATTTTAATTCTACTTTAATTATACCAAATAGAAAGCAATAAACATAACTTTCAACTAGTAAATAGTTTAATAAATCTTTACAGCAGATTATTTGCGTTCTATTTTCCAGTCATACTCAGCGAGTTGACCAAATAATTCAGGTTTTTCAGCGAAGTTTTCCATAGCCATATCGATTAATTCGTAATCTAGTAAATCACCAGAATATTCGAATTCAAACTCAACTTTCCCAGTAAATGTAACATGCACAACGGCTTTTCCCATTATTATTCTCCTTCATGGTAACATAAGATAAAATTAATTATAGATATGAAAAGGACAAAGTCAATCTGATATATAAAAACATTTGTAATTAGTTAAAAACTAAGATATAACTAATAGAATGATAAGTTTTGTTTTGATTATTTAGGGAGTGTCAATAATTATGTGTAAATGAAGTACTCCTTCTATAAAATCGATTTATTAATTTGTTAATCTTTCAAACATTTTTTCTAGCTCTGCTTCAGCTTGTTGGAAGCCGCGGTGAATCCGTGTCAAAAACTTCTGATTGTACGTATCAAAACGGGAAACCAAAAAGCGATCCATAGATTCTTCATTCTGAAATTGCTCTTTACGTCGACTATACTTTTTAATTTGTTTATTAAAGGATTCAATCAAATTAGTGGAATACAAGCTCCTACGGATTGATAAAGGGAAATCGTAAAATGTAAGTAAGTTATCATTTTCTAGAATAGACTTGGCCAGTTTAGAGTAGCTACTGCGCCATTTTTCTGAGAAAGCAAGGCGAGCTTCAAGGGCCGTCTCTCGTGAATCTGCTTGATAAATCGTCTTAAAGTCTTCGCATATTTCCTTGCGATCAGCGACGCGTACTTTACTAGAAATGTTGCGAGAAACATGGACACAACAGTGTTGGTAAGCTGCTTGAGGAAAAACGTGATGAATCGTATCTTTAATACCCTTGAGACCGTCGGTCACGAAAAGAAGAACATCATTGACACCACGGTCGGATAAATCTTCCAATATCTCTTTCCATGTGACGGTCGATTCATTAGGGGCAATAGCGTATCCTAGGACTTCTTTGGCACCATCTGGTCGAATTCCCACCGCAATGTGTATGGCTTCTTTCTCAACGGTTTTCCGCTTCAAAGGAATATAGGTAGCGTCCAGATAAATGACTGCATAATGACTGTTTAGTTTACGCTTTTTGAACGCTGATACTTCTTCAGTAAAGACTTTAGTCATATTGGACATCGTTTGTGGTGTATAGTGATGACCGTACATTTTCTCAATCAAATCAGCAATTTCAGACATGGTAATACCTTTTTGAAAAAGATGAATGACGGTTTCTTCTAACGTGCCATTGGTTCGCTTATATGCAGGAAGAGTCTGTTGTTTAAATTCACCGTTGCGGTCGCGCGGAATCTGTAGATGAAGTTCGCCGTATTCTGTCTTGACCGTACGGTCATAGGACCCATTGCGTGAGTTCCCTGAATGGAAACCAATCCGATCATACTTTTCGTAATCCAAAAAGGCAGTCAGCTCTGTTCTCAGGAGCGTATTTACGGCTAATTCCAAGTGCGAACGGAATAATTCGTTCAAATCACCTTTTGTAGCTAGAGTCTGTAAGATATCTGTAGTAAGATTGTTCATAGGGAAGTCCTCTTTTCTGTGAATTTAGTGTGGTAACTCTATTCTACAGAAGGGACTTCCTTTTTTCTATTTACACAAAATATTTTACACTCTCATTATTTAAATACGATGTTATAATAAATTCATGACTTATTAAGGATAAATTGAAAGTAGGTAATTTAATGCGACCTTCGTTTTACGAATATATTCTTAGATATGTGAATCATGATGCTAATGATCCAGTTAGTCGTCTTGCAAATCGCATACATTCCGATCAAAGTTTCCCAAAGAAGAGTGAAAGCTTTGACGAAGTATCAACATACTTGGAATCATCGCCAGAGTATAGTAAATTATTAGTCATTTTTGATGATACTTGGCAATCATATCAATTTGATAATTTTTAAGGAGGAATAATAAAATGAGTGTACATATTGGAGCAAAAAAAGGTGACATTGCAAAAACAGTTCTATTTCCAGGAGATCCATTAAGAGCAAAATTTATTGCGGAGACATTCTTAGAGAATGTAACACAATACAATACCGTTCGTAATATGTTTGGTTATACAGGAGAATATAATGGAGTAAAAATATCAGTTCAAGGATCTGGTATGGGTATCCCTTCTGCGATGTTATATGCCGAAGAGTTATATACTGAATATGAGGTTGAAACTATTATCCGTATTGGTTCTGCTGGTGGTATGAAAAACGAAGTTAAAGTTCGTGATATTGTATTTGGTCAGGGAGCAACGACAGATTCAAGCATCCTACAAAATATCTTTAACGGACAAGTACATTATTCCGCCATCGCTAATTTCGATGTTTTAGATATTGCTTATCATTTAGCGGCCGAATCATTAAGTGAAGATGATATCCATGTTGGAAATATCTTATCAAGTGATCGTTTCTATAATGAAGAGGTGGACAAGAAAAAATTAGCAGATTACGGTGTTTTAGCGGTTGAAATGGAAGCAGCAGGACTTTATGCTGTTGCAGCAAAACATAACCGTAAAGCTTTGGCTATGTGTACAATAAGTGATCATCTAATCACTGGTGAGGAAACAACAGCTGAAGAACGTCAAAATACATTTACACAAATGATGAAAATCGCTTTAGAAACTGCAGTGAAACTAGATAAATAGAAAAAAACTGAGGTGAGAATATGAAAAAAAGCTTTAAATATGGGTCTATTGCCTCGATCGTCGTTATTTTCGCCTTTGTATTTTTCGGTTCATCTTCATTGACAGAAGTTCAAGGTTTTGAATGGTTGTTTGGTGACGAAGAAGCGAACGTAGAGGAATTGAGTGACGAAGATATTCAAAATTTTATGGATAATTACTATGCCATTCAACAATTCTATATTGAAGATGTGAGTAAAGATCAATTAATGGAAGGTGCACTGAAAGGGATGGTAGATTCTATCGAAGATCCTTATTCAGAGTATTTAAATGCCCAAGAATCGGCGGATATGAATGAAACTGTTGAAGGTTCTTTCCAAGGTGTCGGAATTCAAATTATGGCGAGCGATGACAAAATTGTCATTGTAACGCCTATTGATGGGACACCAGCCAGTGAAGCCGGAATTCAACCAAATGATATAATTCTTGAAGCGGATGGTACTGAGTTAACAGGGATGGATACGAATGAAGTAGTTGATTTAATTCGTGGTCACGAAGGAACCACAGTGAATTTGTTAATTCAACGTGGTTCTTCGGAATTTAATGTTGAATTAGAACGCGCCGAAATTCCAATCACAACAGTTACAGGTGAGTTGGATGAAGAAGATGCTACCATCGGAAATGTTCAAATTACTCAGTTCAATGGTACGACCTATGATGAATTAGTATCAGCTGTTGAAGATTTACGAGAACAAGGTGCAACCTCCTTTGTATTCGATTTAAGATATAATCCTGGTGGATTATTAGATCAAGGATTAGCTATCAGCAATATGTTCTTAGAAGACGATGAAATTATTATGCAAATGGAAGAAAGTGGGACAACAACTTCCACGTATGTTGCGAATGATTCAGAATACGGAGACTTCCAAATTACTGAACCATATGTCTTGTTAATTAATGAAGGTAGTGCGAGTGCCAGTGAAATTTTAACTGCTGCAATTAAAGAAAATACTGACGCACCTATTGTAGGTACAACTAGTTTTGGTAAAGGTTCGGTACAAACTATCTTAAATCCGACTGATTTCGGAGAGTTAAAACTAACTTTTGCGCGTTGGTTAACACCAAGCGGTGAGTGGATTCATGAAGTAGGGGTTGAACCTACGGTTCAAGTAGAAGGTCATCTAATAGAAACGTCAATTATACTGAACTCTGAAGAAGTACTTGTTTTAGGCGATGGCTCTGATCAAGTTGAATCGCTTACAAATATGTTAGATGCGTTTGGCTATGAAGTGAATGTCGGAACATACTTTGATGAATCAATACAAACAGCTGTCGAGCAATTTCAAGAAGATAATGATTTAGAAGTCACTGGCGAAGTGACGGGAGAAACTGCCACGACTTTAAATACAAAGGCTAGAGAATATATTCAAGAAAATGACGCTCAATATGATGCTGCCGTGGATGTGTTAGTTGAGTTAGTTTCTAAAGGTGAAGCAGCATGAGCTTGCTCAAATATCTAATTAATGAATTAGTGAGTATCATATTTGCCGTATTGGTTGCAGTGCTAATATTTTTAGCACTGCGCCATTATGTTTTACAGCCGTTTCAAGTTGAAGGTAGTTCAATGGAACCACAATTACATAATCAAGATCAAATGGTTATGTTGAGAAATAAAGACATAGAACGCTACGATGTTGTAGTATTTCCAGACCCTAGAGGTTCGGGGGATTCATATGTGAAACGGATTATTGGAGAACCTGGAGATGAGATATACTTTTCAAATGATACATTATATTTGAATAATCAACCGGTTGAAGAACCGTATTTAGAACCCCTCAAATCAGAAACTGAGGGGAAATTTACTGAAGATTTCAGTTTATGGGATACTTTAGGTTTGACGGAAGTTCCAGAAGATTATTACTTTGTAATGGGGGACAATCGACCCTATTCGGGTGATAGCCGTCAGTTTGGACTCATTCAAGCCGAAGATATTCAAGGTGTAACTAATTTTGTCTACTTTCCTTTCGAGCGATTTGGTAAGATAGAAGAGTATAATTTAACAGAGGATGGAACAGTAAACATTTTAGAATAGAGGTGGATATTTTATGTCATCAAATATTATACAGTGGTTTCCCGGACATATGGCGAAAGCAAGGCGTGAAGCTACAGAAAAAATGCATCTAGTTGATGTTGTTATTGAATTAGTTGACGCTAGAATTCCAGAATCAAGTCGTAATCCGATGATTAATGAGATTGTTGGAAACAAACCAAGAATTATTGCATTGAATAAAAGTGATTTAGCTGATAGTGAAGTAACGAATCTATGGTTAGACTATTATGAATCACAAGATATACCTGCTGTCGCGATTGACTCGCAACACAATAAGGGTTTACGAAAACTTCAACAAAGAATCCAGGCAATTATGGCGGATTACTTTGAGAAGCAAAAAGAACGCGGCGTTAAACCAAGGGCTATTCGTTTGATGATTCTTGGAATTCCCAATGTTGGTAAGTCTACTTTGATTAATCGTTTTGTTGGGAAAAACCAAGCGCAAACAGGGAACAAGCCAGGGGTCACAAAAGCCCAACGTTGGTTAAAAATTAATAAAGACTTTGAATTATTAGATACACCTGGTATTCTATGGCCTAAATTCGAAGATCCGAATGTGGGAACTAAATTAGGTATTACAGGTGCTATCAAAGATACATTATTATATATGGATGATCTTGCTTTATTTTTACTTGCATATTACCAAGAGAATCACGTAGATCTTTTAGTAAACCGATATAATGTGACTCAAGACGATGTATTAAATAATACACCGGTTGACTTATTAATTAAAATAACAGAAAAAATGAACTTGAGAGATGACTACGAAGCTGCAAGTCAACGAATTATTTTTGATTATCGAAAAAATAACTTAGGTTCAGTGACATTAGATAAAGTAGAGCAAGTAACAAATGAGTAAAATGACCATTAAAGACATCAAGGAATTGTTATCTAATGAAGAATTGACTGATGCTCAATTGACTGAGTTAAAACTCGACGAACGCAAAGGTGTTCAGAAATTATTAAAGCAATTCGAAATTAAAAAACAAAACTTAGCAAAACAATTACTTGAGCATCAGACAAGATTAGAATTCGAACTTGATCTTTATGACAAGCAAAATCTAACGTATATTGCGGGAATTGATGAAGTTGGTCGAGGTCCACTTGCTGGACCGGTTGTTGCGGCCAGTGTTATATTACCTCGAGATATGGACAAACTTGTTGGAATCAATGATTCAAAATCATTATCACACGCTAAACGTGTTGAATACGCAAAATTAATTAAAGAAGAGGCTGTTGCTTACAGTATTATTGAAATAGATAACTCTGTTATTGATAAAGTCAATATATTGGAAGCTACTAAGATAGCGATGTTAAAAAGTGTAAGTGAGCTGCTAATTAAGCCACAACACTTGTTGATTGATGCACTTAATTTGAACACTGATATTCCACAAACTAAAATAATTAAAGGTGACGAACGATCGATTTCTATTGCAGCAGCAAGTATCATAGCAAAAGTACATCGTGATGAACTAATGTTAAGTTATCATCAGTTATATCCGGAATTCGAATTTGATAAAAATATGGGTTATGGGACAAAAAATCACTTAGATGCCTTACAACAATTTGGCTATACTCCGATTCATAGACAGTCATTTTCACCCGTAAGTCATACGACATCAATATATAATAGAAGAAAGACGAAATAATTTAAATTATTTCGTCTTTTTTTAATGGATTTGTCTCTTTTTTTTGTATATATATATGGAGGTGTAATATGAAATTAAAAATTAAAGAACAACTTATTTTTCTAAAAGCAAAAAATGTATCGCACAAAGTTTTGGCGACCTACTTAGAAGTTATTATGGATTATCGATTATTAAGAGAAGAACTTGAACCCCTAGAGTGTCAAAAAATATTGATTGAGGTTAGACAAACAAAACAAGTAAAACTAACAGTGGAAGCAAATTTTAATCATATTCGTTTAGCCGATTTAACGACTTTAACTCAATTAGCACAGTATTCCATTATGATCGGTGAATATCATTATCCGATGTTATGGTATCATACGGCACAGCCACCTATACTTGTCTTTTACAGAGGAGACATAGGGCTTATAAGGGAACCGAAAGTATCTGTCATTGGAACACGACAAATGACTACTTACGGAAAGACAGTCACTCGTGAGATTATAAATGCCTTGTCAAAAGAAACATGGGTGAGCGTATCAGGATTAGCCTTAGGTGTAGATGCTTCAGTTCATGAGTATAACCTTGAACATCCCAATGGCAGAAGTATCGCGATCATTCCTTGTGGCTTAGACTATTATTACCCAAGAGCGAATAAATACATTCAAAAAAGAATGGAACAACAGGACCTCATTCTAAGTGAATATATGCCAAATATAAAGCCAATGAAACATCATTTTGTATTGAGGAATCGGTTAGTTGCCGGCATATCCAAAGCAACCATTGTCATTGAAGCAGCACAAAGAAGCGGTAGCTTAATTACTGCTAATTATGCTTTGCAGTATAACCGCGAAGTCTTTGCTGTACCTGGACGTATCACAGATGATCAATCAAGAGGTTGTAATGACTTAATCCAAATCGGAGCGACACCCGTATTGGATATTCCATCGATGATTGATGAATTAAAGGAAATCTTTCAAATGCAAGGCTATTAATTTAATGACACGTATATATATAAGAAAAAATTCATTTAAACTTTAATTTATTGTCTATATAATGGATAGAAAAATATAAAGTTGAAATTTAATATTTGACATCAATATCAGAATGGACTAATATGTTTACGATTTTATAAATTAAACATATCCAAAAATAAAAATAATTTAAAGGAGTTGATTGAGGGTGGCATATAAATACTTAGTCATCGTCGAATCACCAACCAAAGCTAAAACAATAGATAAATATTTAGGAAGAAACTATAAAGTTGTAGCGAGTAAAGGTCACTTAAGAGATTTACCAAAAAGTAAGATGGGGATTGATTTTGAAAATAATTTTGATCCTCAATATATAACTATACGTGGCCGCGGTGATACCGTTAAAGAATTAAAAAAATTAGCCAAAAAAGCTGAAAAAGTCTATCTCGCAGCCGATCCGGACCGCGAAGGGGAAGCAATTGCTTGGCATTTAAGCTATATTCTAGGCTTAAAAGAAGGAGACAAAAACCGCGTTGTATTTAACGAAGTTACTAAAGATGCTGTAAAAGATGCATTTAAAAATCCGAGAGACATCAATCAGGATTTAGTTGATTCACAACAAGCACGACGTATCTTAGATCGTATTGTTGGTTATTCAATTTCTCCTCTATTATGGAAGAAAATTAAAGGTGGATTAAGTGCCGGACGTGTTCAATCAACGGCTTTAAAATTAATTATCGATCGTGAACACGAAATCCGTGCGTTTAAACCGGAAGAATACTGGTCAATTCCTACTAAATTCAAAAAAGGTCGCTCGAGTTTTGAAGCACAATTCTATGGTGAGAATGGTAAAAAGGTTGAGTTAACTTCTGAAGAGCAAGTCAAAGGGATCTTAGATAAACTCGATCAAGATAAAGACTTTAAAATTGTTGATATCGTAGAAAAAGAACGTCGTCGAAAATCACCAAAACCATATACGACAAGTACACTTCAACAAGATGCATCAAACCGAATTAATTTCCGAGCTGGGAAAACGATGATGATTGCACAGCAATTATATGAAGGGATTGCGATTGGAAAGAATACGATTGGTTTAATTACTTATATGCGTACAGACTCAACACGTATTTCTCAAACCGCTAAAGCAAGTTCAAGTAATTATATTAAAGAGAAATTTGGTCAAGAGTATCTTGGACAAGGTACAGCGGTGACAAATTCTGCAAACACACAAGATGCCCATGAGGCGATCCGTCCTTCAGATGTAACTTTAGCACCTGATGACATAAAGGAATATCTATCCCGCGATCAATTTAGATTATATTCATTAATTTGGTCACGTTTTGTAGCGAGCCAAATGACAGATGCTGTGTATGATACCATTCGAGCTGACATCACTCAAAACGACGTGAATTTCCGTGCGAATGGCTCTCGAATCAAATTCGAAGGTTTTTTAAGAGTATATGAAACTAAGTCTAAGAAAGATAATTACTTACCAGACTTATCTGTAGACGATTTAGTTAAACTTGCAGAAATTAATCCAGAGCAACACTTTACACAACCACCTGCGCGATACAATGAAGCAAGTTTAGTGAAGGTTCTTGAAGAATTAGGTATTGGACGTCCGTCAACTTATGCACCAACGCTTGAAACATTAAGAAAAAGATACTATGTGAAAATGGTCGCTAAACGATTTGAACCGACAGAACTAGGTGAAATTGTTAATAGTGTGATGGTAGAATTCTTCCCAGATATTGTTGATACTGACTTTACAGCCGGTATGGAAAAAGGCTTAGATGAAGTTGAAGATGGTAAGCAAAACTGGGTTAAATTATTAGATGAATTCTATACTGGCTTTGAAAAAGAAATAAAACAAGCCGAAGTTAATATGGAAGAAATCGAAATTAAAGATGAACCTGCTGGCTTTGATTGTGATGTCTGCGGCCACCCAATGGTTATTAAAATTGGCCGTTATGGTAAATTCTATGCATGTAGTGCTTTCCCAGACTGTCGAAATACGAAAGCCATTGTAAAAAAAATCGGCGTTACTTGTCCAACTTGTAAAGAAGGCGAAGTAGTTGAACGTAAATCTAAGAAAAATAGAATTTTCTATGGATGTACTCGCTATCCTGAATGTGACTTTGTTTCATGGGATAAACCAATTGCACGCTCATGTCCAAAGTGTGATCACTTCTTAACTGAAAAAGTAACAAGAAAAGGTAGCCAAGTAAAATGTAGTAACTGTGATTATGCTGAAGAATTAGTGAATTAATCAAATTTGCGATAACTACTCAATCGAATAGTTATCGCATTTTTATTTATACATTTCATATTTAGTTTATGAAAACGTGTTAAACTTAGAAAGTACTATAAAAATGATGCGGTTTTCATATTAATCAGACCTTGGAATGATTACAAAATGCATATTAATTGATAGAATATTATAAGGCACTGTAAAATAGTATGAATCACTTTTATAGGAAAAATTTAAAAATAAAAAATTGCGGTAGATGCATGAAAAGCTTATAGTGGAAATGAGGGATAGAATGGAAGATTATATTAGTCAATTTCTAAATCATATCGAGAATGAACGACGTTACTCTAAACAAACTGTCCTGGCCTATTCAAAAGACTTGAATGAATTTCATAAATTTTTAGAAAGTTCCGGAGAAACAGACATTACAAAGTTAGTTTACCAAGATTTTAGACTATTTTTAGCTTTTTTAAACGAGAGAGAGTTGGCTCGAACGACCATTTCTAGAAAGTTATCAAGTTTACGAGTATTTTTTAAATACGCTTTAAGAATGGATTGGATAGATAGTAATCCAATGGAATTAATTCAATATAATGTTAAGAAACAACGATTACCGGACTTTTTTTATGAAGACGAGATGCGAGAACTATTTACCGCGATTGAAGTATCAGAGTCATCCATACAATTGTTACATAGTGCATTGGTAGAGTTACTCTATGCAACGGGAATGCGAGTTAGTGAGTTAACTAATTTGACACTCCAGCAAGTTGATTATGATATGTCACTAGTTCGAGTGATTGGTAAAGGGAATAAAGAACGTATTATACCTGTAGGTGATCTTGCATTAAAAAGCCTAACAAAATATATTCAAGAATTAAGACCTGAACTTGCTGCCAAAAGTAAGCCAGAAGACAGGAACTATGTGTTTCTATCAAAAACGGGATTACAACTAAGTCCAACGCAAGTTAGAAAGATACTTAATTCTATCGTTAAAGAAGCAGGGCTAAATCTTTCAATACATCCTCATAAACTTCGGCATACATTTGCGACGCATTTATTGAATAATGGGGCGGATATGCGAAGTGTGCAAGAATTATTAGGACACGAAGACTTAAGTTCAACACAAGTTTATACTCATATAACAAAAGATCGTTTAAGAAGCACTTATTTAAATGTGTTTCCAAGAGCAAAACGACAACATAAGGAGGAATAATAATGACAACAATATGTGCAGTCAAAAAAGATAATAAAGTAGCAATGGCCGGAGACGGTCAAGTAACTATGGGTGAAAGTGTTATTATGAAAGGTGGCGCGAAGAAATTACGCCGCATCTATAATAATGATGTTATCGTTGGCTTTGCTGGTGGAGTCGCTGATGCGATTACCTTATCAGAAATGTTTGAAGCAAAACTTCAAGCGCATCAAGGACAATTAGCTCGTGCAGCTGTAGAGGTTGCTAAACAATGGCGTACAGACCGTTCGCTTCAAAAATTAGAAGCATTATTAATCGTTATGGACCGCAATAACATCTTATTAGTAAGTGGGACGGGTGAAGTCATTGAACCAGATGATGGCGTCTTAACGATTGGATCAGGTGGTAACTTTGCCTTATCTGCAGCCAGAGCCATGTTAAGATATGGAGACTTATCTGCTGAAGAGATTGCAAAAAACTCTTTACAAATTGCAAGTGAGATTGATGTATTTACAAACGATAATATTATTGTCGAATCGTTTAATGACTAATTTATACAAGTAAAAATTTACTAGGAGGATATTATGGATAATTTAACACCAAGAAAAATTGTGGAAGCTTTAGATCAATATATTGTTGGTCAAAGTGACGCAAAACGCTCTGTTGCCATTGCATTACGAAATCGAATTCGCCGACTAAAACTCGATGATGAATTACAAAGAGAAGTAAAGCCCAAGAATTTACTTATGATTGGCCCTACTGGGGTAGGTAAAACTGAGATTGCAAGACGTTTAGCTGACATTGCTCAAGCGCCATTCATTAAAATTGAAGCAACGAAATTTACAGAAGTAGGTTATGTGGGTCGAGACGTTGAATCAATGGTACGTGATTTAGTTGAGAATAGTATTCGTCTACTTAAGAAACAGAAACAAGAAGAAGTTAAAGAAACAGCAGAAGCGAAAGCGATTGAACGCATTGCTAAAGCATTGAAACCTGGGGAAAAACCTGCCAAAGCTGAATCAACTTCACAACAAAACCAAGCAAATCCATTTGGAAACTTCGCGGAAATGTTTAAGCAAATGAATCCCGCGGCCAATGACGTCGAGGAAGAAGAAGAGGAAATTGTCACTGAAGAAGTGGCAGCAACGCGTCGTGCCATTCGTCAACAAATTCGTGAAGGTAAATTAGATAATCACGAAGTGACGATAAAAATGGAAGAGAAAAAACTTCAATTAAATAGTATGAACCCAGCTATGGAACAAATGATGGATATGCAAGAAAGCTTAAATGCGCTAAAACCTAAAAAGAAAATTGAACGTACAATAACTGTTGCAGAAGCAATTAAATTACTGACAGAAGAAGAAGCAGATAAATTAATTAATCAAGATGACATTAATCAAAAAGCTTTAGAACTTGCACAAAGTAATGGAATTATCTTTATTGATGAAATTGATAAAATTGCATCAACAAACCAAAACAGTGGTGAAGTCAGCCGTCAGGGTGTTCAACGAGATATCTTACCAATCGTTGAAGGAAGTCAAGTTCAAACTAAATACGGTATTATCCAAACAGATCATATATTATTTATTGGATCAGGTGCTTTTCATGAATCAAAACCATCGGATTTAATCCCTGAGTTACAAGGACGATTCCCAATTCGTGTGAATCTGAATGATTTAACTGGAAGTGACTTTGTAAGCATCTTAACAGAACCTAAAAACGCTTTAATTAAGCAATACGAAGCAATGTTAGCAACAGAAGGTGTAGAAATTCATTTTACTGAAGCTGCGATCGAAAAACTAGCAGAATATGCGGTTCGTTTAAATGATACAACTGATAATATTGGAGCAAGACGCCTCCATACAATTCTAGAAACAGTCCTAGAAGAATTATTATTCGAATCGGCTGAAATGCAGATGGGCGAAATTGAAATAACAGAACAATACGTTGAACAACGATTAGAGAAAATCGTTGAAAATAGTGATTTAAGTCACTATATCTTATAATAGAAGCTGGGAGGAACCTAAATGGTTACTTTAGAAAATGACTATTTAATCGTTAAAATTAAAGAAGAGGGTGCCGAACTCGTTTCCATCGTTGACAAGAAAACGGATTATGAATTTTTATGGCAAGCCGATGAAAAGTATTGGGCAAGACATGCACCGGTGTTATTTCCGATTGTCGGAAAGTTAAAAGATGATTCTTATCAATTTGATGATAAAGAATATCATATGTCTCAACATGGTTTTGCTAGGGACCTGCCATTTCGCGTTCAAAATATTACGAGCAATTCAGCAAGTTTATATTTAAAGAATACGGAGGAAACGCATGAAAAATTTCCTTTTGAATTCAGCTTACAAATTAATTACATCTTGCATTACTCCAGTATTACAGTAAGCTATGAGATACTAAATCCGTCTACAGATAAGACTTTGTATTACAGTATCGGTGGTCATCCTGCTTTTAATGTAAGTCAATCTACTTCAGGTTCTAAGGAAGAATTTGATGATGTCTCTTTCAGATTCGAACCTGCAGGCCAATACTTGCAAATACCGCTTAGTAAAGATGGTTTAACGATACCAAATAAAGCGAAATATGTTGAAGTTAATGAAGTTCTATTAAAACATACAACATTCAAAAATGACGCCTTAATTTATCAAATTAGTCAACAAACTGAGATAGTGTTAGAAGATAAGACCAATGATGTAGCGATTAGAATGAAACCAAATCGGATGGACTTCGTTGGGATTTGGTCACCACATCCTAGACGTGCGCCATTTGTATGTATTGAACCCTGGTCTGGTATTGCAGATCCTGATAATACAACAGGCCATTTAGCTGAAAAATATGCAATTCATGAATTACGTGCATCGCAATTGATGACTCATGATTACACTATGTCATTTAGAAAAAATTAACCGATAAAAAAACCGCCGATTAACTGATAAGTGCTATTTTTAAAGTAGCACTTATCGCTCAGGCGGTTTTTTGATTTATTTTTTTGGTTTATTCAATCCCCAATTAATACGACTTTCGTTCCCTTTTAAAAGTCTCTGGATATTTGTACGATGACGATACAGAAGTAACAGTGCAATAAGTACGAAACCTACTTTGTAAACAGGATCCGGATTTGTAATCGCAATATATAGTGCTATGATAGAATAGCTTGTCATCGACGACAGACTGACTGTACTTGTTAAGAATATCAGAAGACCTAAGATTAAAACTAAAGCTAATCCGAGATAAATATTAAATGCGACTAATACGCCGATTGAAGTTGCGACAATTTTTCCACCGCGAAAGCCTGCCCATAAAGGATAGGAATGCCCAATAACACAAGCTAAAGCAGTCGCCATTATAATTAACGGAGACTCAGGGAATAAATTTTTTGCAATGAGTACCGGAATTAAGCCTTTCAGTACATCAACAATCGTTACCATTACTGCTGCACGAAAACCAAAATTTCGTCCAACATTGGTTGCGCCACTGCCTCCACTCCCTAAAGAGCGGACATCTATATCATGGCGTGTTCTAGAATAGAGTACGCCTGTTGGAAATGATCCAATACAGTATGCTAAGATGACCCATATGATAGGCCAGATATTATTCATTATTGTTTCCATAGCAACCTCCTAATAACTGGCTTTATTTTACCATATAAATTTTAATTAATATAGATAATTTAAGATAGTAAAACAATGTGAGTAATCATTTAACGGCAATAGAAATGAAAAGAGTTTGCAATATCCAAGTTCTTTATATAAAATTCAAAAGGTCAAATGCAATTAAATCGTGACAAATAAACATTTTAAAATTTAATACAGAAAAACAGAAAAATTTTTGATATGATAAAGTAGTTGATTATTAATAGAAAAAAGAGGTGTAATATTGGCACAGAAACCAAACCTTACAAATTATAATGATGATGCCATTCAAATACTCGAAGGACTAGACGCAGTACGTAAGCGTCCGGGTATGTATATTGGATCGACAGATCAAAAAGGCTTGCATCATTTAATATATGAGATAGTAGATAATTCAGTAGACGAAGCGTTAAGTGGATTTGCTGATAAGATAAATATAACGTTAATGGAGGATGGCAGTGTCCTAATCGAAGATAATGGTCGAGGGATGCCTATTGGTTTACATGACAGTGGTATTCCAACAATTCAAGTCATCTTTACAGTGCTACATGCCGGAGGTAAATTCGGTCAAGGTGGCTATAAATCTGCCGGAGGGTTGCATGGTGTTGGAGCGAGCGTTGTTAATGCTTTATCAAGTTGGTTAGAAGTAACCGTTTATCGTGATGGTTACAAATATACAATGCGCTTTGAAGATGGTGGTAAACCAGCGACGAAACTGAAGAAAACAAAGGCACCTTCGAAATCCATGACAGGGACGACGGTGCATTTTATGCCGGATGATAGTATTTTTGGTAGCTCAAAAATCAATTATAGCACGATTAGCGAGCGATTCCGTGAATCTGCTTACTTATTAAAAGGCTTAGAAATTACCATCGAGGATAAAATTCATGAAGAAAGCGAAACATTTTTATTTGAAAATGGTTTACATGATTTCATCAATTACCTAAATGAAGAAAAAGATACAATGGGTGAGATTGCGAGTTTTTCAACTGCTGTGGATGAATTCGAGATTGATTTTGCTATGCAATACAATGATGGCTATTCTGAAACAATTCTTTCTTTTGCTAATAATGTCCGCACTTATGGTGGGGGAACGCATGAAACGGGTATGAAGACGGGAATTACAAAAGCGTTTAATGAATATGCACGTAAATCAGGCTTACTAAAAGAAAAAGACAAAAACCTTGAAGGATCAGATGTGCGTGAAGGGTTAGCAGCCGTCATATCTATTCGTGTACCTGAACAATACTTACAATTCGAGGGGCAAACTAAAGATAAACTGGGTACACCGAAAGCGCGTCAGTTAGCTGATAATGCTGTGAATGAATTTTTATCTGCTTACTTAAATGAAAATGGTAACTTCAGTCAAATGATTTTACGTAAGGCGATTAAAGCGCGTGAAACACGTGAATTAGCCAGAAAAGCCAGAGATGCAGCACGTACCGGTGCTAAGAAATCTCAACAAGAAAAACTAATTTCTGGAAAATTAACCAAAGCACAATCAAAAGATGCTTCGAAAAATGAACTTTATTTAGTCGAGGGAGATTCAGCTGGTGGGTCAGCTAAATTGGGACGTGACCGTCGCTATCAAGCAATCTTACCATTACGAGGTAAAGTCATTAATACTGAAAAAGCCTCGATGGCTGATATTCTAAAAAACGAAGAGATTAATACGATGATTTATACCATTGGTGCTGGGGTTGGGAAGGATTTCAATATCATTGAATCTAACTATGATAAAGTCATCATTATGACCGATGCGGATACCGATGGGGCTCATATTCAAGTATTACTACTTACGTTCTTCTATCGTTACATGAAACCTTTATTAGAAGCCGGGAAAGTATACTTAGCGATGCCACCACTTTACAAAGTAAGTAAAGGAAAGGGTAAGAAAGAAGTGATTGAATATGCTTGGACAGATGAAGAATTAGAAGAAAAAATTAAACAAGTTGGAAAAGGCTATATCTTACAACGTTATAAAGGTTTAGGTGAGATGAATGCTGATCAATTATGGGATACAACGATGAATCCTGAATCACGTTTATTAATCCGTGTAACCATTGATGATGCTGCCATGTCTGAGAGACGATTAACAACTTTAATGGGAAGCAAAGTAGAACCAAGACGTAAATGGATTGAAAGCAATGTCCGCTTTACCTTGGATGAAGAGGATACACTGCTTAAAGAATCTGATATCAGTACGAGTCAAAAAGACGAGGAAGCAAGTATCGATGTCAAAGAAAAGTTAGAAAATCATTCTGAACCCGAGATTGATTTAAATCATGACAATGGTGAATCTCAGATAAATTTATTTAGTGAGGATGATATAAATGGTCGTTAATCCAAATGAACACATTGAAGAACTGACGTTCGCAGACGTCATCGGTGACCGATTTGGTCGCTATTCTAAATACATTATACAAGACCGTGCCTTGCCTGATATAAGAGACGGATTGAAACCAGTACAACGTCGTATACTATATGCGATGCAACAAGACCGTAATACGTCTGAAAATGCTTATCGTAAGTCGGCTAAGACCGTTGGGAATGTTATAGGTAACTACCACCCTCATGGGGACTCATCAGTTTATGAAGCGATGGTCCGATTAAGTCAAGACTGGAAGTTGCGAGAGCCATTAATTGATATGCACGGTAATAACGGGAGTATGGACGGGGATCCAGCTGCAGCGATGCGTTATACGGAGGCTCGTCTATCACCTATAGCGTCAGTACTATTAGAAGATATAAACTACGAAACAATTGATTATGCGCTTAACTTTGATGACACGATTGAAGAACCGATAGTCTTGCCAGCAAGATACCCTAACTTAATTGTCAATGGCGCGACAGGGATTTCAGCCGGTTATGCGACCGAGATTCCGCCTCATAATTTAGGTGAAGTCATTGACGCTGTTATTTATATATTGAAACATAAGAAATATGAACTCTCTGATTTATTAAAATTCATCAAGGGTCCAGATTTTCCAACCGGCGGGATTATTCAAGGAGCGAAAGATTTAAGTAACGCCTATGAGAACGGGAACGGAAAAGTCGTTGTTCGCTCTAAAATTGATATTGAAACACTTAAGGGTGGTAAGTCACAAATTGTTGCGACCGAACTCCCTTATGATGTAAATAAGTCTAAACTCATCCAACGTTTAGATGACATTCGTTTACAAAGAAAATTAGAGGGGATTTCAGAAGTCCGCGATGAATCGGACCGTGATGGAGTCCGCCTTGTAGTTGAATTAAAACGCGATGTCGATGCCGATGCTGTATTGAACTATTTACTAAAAAATTCCGAATTACAAGTAAATTATCACTTTAATATGATTGCCATTCATAACAGACGTCCTGTATTAGCGAATTTAAAACTAATTCTTGAATCTTATATCGATCATCAACGTGAAGTAATTACTAGACGTACGAGATTCCAATTAGCTCAAGATAAGACACGTTTACACATTGTAGACGGGTTAATTCGAGTAATGTCAATCTTAGATGAAGTGATTGCAAGCATCCGCCAAAGTGAAAACAAATCCGATGCGAAAGCAAATTTAGTAAAAGAATTTGATTTCTCAAATGAACAAGCAGAAGCGATTGTTTCATTGCAATTATATCGTTTAACCAATACTGATATTACCGCTTTACAAAATGAGCGTTTAGAATTGAATGAACGTATTGGTATGTATGAAAATATCTTAGCAAATGATGATATTTTAAATAAAGTATTAATTCATGAATTAAGCGATGTGAAAAAGAAATTTGCAACACCACGTCGGACTGAAATTGAAGCTGAAGTTGAAGAAATTAAGATTGAATCAACACTTTTAATTCCACAAGAAGATGTCGTTGTATCCGTAACGAATGAAGGTTATGTTAAACGCACAAGCCACCGTTCATTTAATTCGTCTGATACATTGAATTTGGGGCGTCGCGAATTTGATTATGCAATTTATGTTGAGAAGTTAAGTACTTATGATGCGATCGTCATGATTACTAACAAAGGAAATTATATTTACATACCAGTCAATGAATTACCTGATATCCGTTGGAATGATATGGGAATGCACATCTCACAAAAATACCGTCTTAAAGAGGGTGAGCAACTCGTTGCTGCCTTTAAAGCCGTTCAAGGTATTGGTGAACCAGATTCAAGTATTGCTGACGATAAGATACTTCTTGCCACACGTTTAGGAATGATTAAACAAACTAGGCTCGATGAATTTGTAACATTTAGAAGTTACAAAACAAAATCAGCTGTTGCTATGAAATTGAAAAAAGACGACGAGCTTATCTCAGCAATACCTATCAAAGATAAGACTAACTACCAAGTCGTATTCTTAACACATCGTAGTTATAGCTTAAGATATCCGATTAGCGAAGTGTCTAGTTATAGTTTACGAGCACAAGGGGTTATTGGTATAAACCTTAAAGAAGAAGATTATGTTGCTGCTGCCTTAATTATCGAAGATGATACGAATACACAAATTGTTGGATTAACTCAAAGAGGGAATATTAAACGATTTAAACCAGGTATTGTTGGATCAGCTTCTCGTGGTAGCCGTGGTATTCTATTATTAAAAGAATTGAAGTCTCAACCACATCGTCTAATCAATGCGTTAGCAATTACAGATGCCGATGCACCATTAGTCGTATATGGTGATACTGGCTTTGAAAGTGAGATTCAACCGAATGATTATCCAATATCAGAACGATTATCAAACGGTTCTGCTGTTAAGGAAATTGAAAAACTAGGGAATATACTTGATATACATCTCGCTCAACTAAAACTAATTAATCAAGAATCTAAAAATGATGAATAGTTAGAAAAGGTCATTCATTTTTTAGTAATATAATGATAAACTATATTAGAATTAACCGTAAGGAGGAATATATTCATGTCAAAATATTTAGTTTTTGGACATAAAAATCCAGACACTGATGCGATAGCATCAGCGATTGCATTTAGTTTTTATTTAGAAAAAATCGGTCATGAGTCAGAAGCTGTGGCTCTTGGTACACCAAATGAAGAAACTCAATTTGCATTAGATTATTTTAACGTTGAGAGACCACGTGTTGTGTCATCTGTTTCAAATGAAGTAGAACGCGTCGCTTTAGTTGACCATAACGAAGCTACACAATCAGTGAATGATTTAGATGAGGTTGAAGTTGATTTCGTTATTGATCACCATAGAATTGCTAATTTTGAAACATCTAATCCATTATTCTACCGTGCAGAACCAATTGGAAGTACAGCAAGTGTTATTTATAAACTATTCAAAGAAAATAACATTGATGTTCCAAAAGCAATCGCAGGCTTAATGTTATCAGCGATTATCTCTGATACGTTATTATTCAAATCACCAACAAGTACATCACAAGATGAGAAAATTGCGAATGAATTAGCAAAAATTGCAGATGTAAACATTGATAAGTATGGTCTTGACTTATTAAAAGTAGGAACAAAATTAAGTGCTAAATCTGCACTTGAGTTAGTTCAATCTGATTCAAAAACATTTGATATGAACGAACAATCCGTCCGTATTGGCCAAATCAATGCGATTGGGTTTGACGAGATGTTAGGACGTAAAGATGAAATATTAAATGCAATGCGTGAAGAAATTGCTGCAAGTAACTTTGATTTATTTGTCCTATTGATTACAGATATTTTAGAGAGCGATTCAATTGCCTTTGTTCTGGGCGAGAATATTATTCCTGTAGAAAAAGCATTCAAACAACCAGTGGTTGAAGAGGTAATTACTTTACCTGGTGTTGTATCACGTAAAAAACAAATTGTACCTCAATTAACTGAAGCATTTTCAGACTAAGCAAATGAAACTGGTGAAGATTTCTTTACCAGTTTTTTTTATGAAAACTAAAAAACAACCCGCTAACGAGTTCGAAAACTAGACAGCGGGTTGTTTTTTGATTAATCGTTTATTTTTAATTCGCTAATTTTTTTCTCAACGGGTGTGACAAACAGAGTATTTTGACCTTCATAAATCACATAGCCAGGTTTAGCACCATTGGGTTTACGTAAGTGCTTCACTTGAACAGTATCAACAGGGACATTGGCAGAATTTTGAGATTTAGAATAGTAAGCGGCTATCTCAGCTGCCTCTGTCATCGTTTGATCACTTGGTTTGTCTGATTCAACAATCACATGGGCACCAGGAATATCTTTAGTATGTAACCACCAATGGTTTTTACTTGCTTTACGCATACTTAATTCATCATTTTGTTGATTATTACGGCCAACATAAATCATTACACCATCGCTTGATTGGAAGCGACGCGGTTTAGATTTTGATTTAGCTCGTTTTTTATCAGATTTATTACGTTTTCCACCATAACCCTCTCGAATTAACTCGGCTTTAATATCTTCAATGTCTTCAATTTCTGCTTGTTCAAGCTGCACAAGAACTGAATCTAAATATTCTATTTCTTGCAGGGCTAATTTTTCTTGTTTTTCAATAAAGCGTAACGAGTCACGATATTTGGTATAGCGTTTGAAATAAGCTTGACTATTCTCAGATGGTGTTTTTCTTGGATTTAATTCAATGGTATAAGGTTCATTGTTATCGTAATAATTAGGTACAACCGTAGAAGCTTGACCTTTTTCGATTTGATACGAAAAGGCATTGATTAATTCACCTTTTAGACGATAAGTATCCGCATCTTGGGCGACTTGTCTGTCTTTTTCTAAGTTTTCTAATTTATGATAATTTTTCTCAATGATTTGTTTGATTCTTTGAATTAAATCGCCAGATAATTGCTTAACTCGATCAAAACGAACTTTTTGATTGTAGAAAACATCTAGTGATTTACTTAATGATTCATAATAATCTCGTTCGCCTTCAAGATAGGGCAGATCCATCGCGTAAAATTTCATTTGGTTATCAGTTCTAAATATGACGGGTTGACCTGTTTTTAACTCATGTAAGTATTTTTCTAAGGCTTGATAAGCTGTTAGTTGGTCATCATTTATCCATGCAGTAATTTGTTTACTCGCAAGACCTGACATTCCTTGAATTACTTTAGATGCTTTACCTGTTGCAAGTAATTCTTGGTTTTCGGTGGCAAATTCGTTTAATTGCGTATCACTCAGTGTCAAGATATTTTCTTGATTTTCATTTCTTGGTGGTAGGATATATTTTGCACCTGGTTGTAAACTTCTAAAACTATTCATACTTGGTGGAATATGTTTAATACAATCAATAATTTTATCCGTAACGGGATTAACTAATACAATATTACTGTGGCGACCCATTAATTCAAAGATAAGTAAATAACTTTGTAAATCACCTAATTCATCCCGGCCACTTAATTCAAATGTGATGATTCGGTCATTTTCATATTGACGAATATCCAATACTGTTGCATTTTCCAGATGTTTTCTTAATAGCATGCAAAACATTGGCGCTTGCTGTGGATTATTCGATTTCTCCTCTGTTAAGTGCAAGCGGTAGTAGGTTGGATGAATTGAAGCGTCCATCCGATAATTGGTACGATTTGCTCGTATAACAAATTGTAATTCTTGTTCAAACGGTTGATAAATTTTGTGTATGCGTCCATTTTTTAGTTTGGAAGTTAGCTCTTCTGTTATTTTGTGTGAATAAAAGCCATCAAATGACATCAACCAAACCTCCTTTAATAACATGATTTTACTAGACTATTATTGTACATTAAATAGGCTGAAATTACTAATTATCAGAACGTAGCCGATTATTAAAGAAAGATTAAAAAAAGAATAGAAATGGTTGACATATATTTAACGAGGTTGTATCATTGTATTAACAAATAAGAAAGGGGCCAATGAATATGACGAACCAAGTTAACAACAAAATTAATTTAATCTGGCAAAGCTGGCGTAGATAGGTTGTAGACTTGGAATCCGTTCCATGGATACAGCCCAGTTTGAATTTAACTGAAACTGTATCTATGTGGCTCTTAATCCAGTTTACCACATAGAGTTTGTAGTCTTACAATCTATGTGGTCTTTTTTTATGCTTTATTAAGCTGACACATAGATTGTATGTGTCGGCTGTTTTTTATTTAAAAAAGGAGAATAAAAATGAAAAAATTACAAAAATTTATCTTAACAATGGTTGCACTGGCATTAGTAATTGTATCAAGTACGACAACAAAAGAGGTTTTCGCTCAAGAAGATTCACTAGATGTAGCGGTTGTTCAATTAGTTACACATAGTTCACTCGATGATATCCGACAAGGGGTTTATGATGGTTTAGCGGAACACGGGTACACTGAAGGAGAAAATTTAACAATTAATTACCAAAACGCTGAAGGAGATTTAAACATCCTCTCAACGATTGCTCAAAGTGTTGTTGCTGAAGAACCTGATATGATTTTCGCCATTACGACACCGGTAGCGCAAGCATTTCAAAATGTCACATCAGATATACCTATAATTATGACAGGAGTCACTGATCCTGTTTCAGCAGGAATTGTTGATGATTTAGAGAACCCAGGTGAAAACATTACAGGCGCTAGTGATGCTGTACCTTATGAAGATCAATTTGAATTATTATTACAATTAAAACCGGATGTACAAAAAGTTGGAATGATTTATACAACAAGTGAAGATAATTCATTGGCAGAGACTGAACAAGCAGCAGCAGTTGCTGAAGAAATGGGCTTAGAAGTTCAAATTGAAGGAATAGCTTCAACTATGGACATGCAATTAGTAGCTCAAACTTTAGCTAGCGAAGTTGATGCGATTTATGTTGGATCAGATAATACTATTGCAAGTGCCTTTGAAACATTATTAGATGCTACAGATGCAGCAGGAATTCCAGTTTTTACAACGGTTGACGTGATGGTAGGACAAGGGGCATTATCAGCTGTCGCAATTAACCAAAAAGATATTGGATTATTAGCAGCCGATGTTGCTAAAGAGATTATTGATGGTGCAAACCCAGGAGAAACACCGGTTCAATTTTTAGAAGAATTACAACCTGTGATTAACTTTGAAACAGCAGATCGTTTAGGTATTGAAGTGCCAGAAGAGCTCGCTTCTGAAGTGATGGATATTAAGGAGCGTTTAGGTGAGGAGTAGTTGTTAGTATGAGTATTTATTTTAGTGCAGTTTATCAAGGTATATTATGGGGAATTATGGGATTGGGACTTTATATTAGTTTCAGAATCCTACGATTTGCCGATTTAACTAGCGAGGCATCATTCACTTTGGGTGCTGCTTCGGCGGTTACATTAATTACAATGGGTGTCAACCCAATTATCGCCACATTTGCATCAATTATCACAGGAATGTTAGCTGGTTTAGTGACTGGGTTATTAACAACGTATTTTGATATCCCTGCCTTACTTGCAAGTATCATCTCACTGACCGGATTTTATTCGATAAACTTACGGGTAATGGGGAGTCCAAATTTAAGCTTACGTGGTTTTGATACGATATATAGTTACTTAAGTGAAGTTGTTGAAAGTGTCCAATATCAAAGAGCTATTGTTGGCTTAATTGTTGTTTTACTTGTTATCCTTTTTATGACTTATTTATTTAAGACCGATTTAGGACAAGCGATTATTGCAACGGGTGATAATGAAATCATGGCAGCTTCCTTTGGAATTAAAACTAATACAATGAAACGATTAGCATTAATGTTTGCCAATGGATTTATTGCACTAAGTGGCGCATTAGTTGCCCAAGATAATGGATTCTCAGATGTTCAGATGGGTACAGGAACGGTAGTTGTTGCAATGTCTTCAATTGTTATCGGAGAAGTTATCTTTAGAAAACAAATGAAATTATCTGGACGTTTTATTTCAATTGTTGTCGGATCAGTGATTTATCGCTTAATTATTGTATTTGTACTTCAATTAGGCTTTAATCCAAACGACTTTAGATTAATCTCAGCCTTAGTATTAGCTATATTCCTAGCATTACCAGCTATCTCTAAGAAAATGGGCTTAAATAAAGCTAAACTAGGGAAATTATAGGAAGGAGAGTGTAATCATGACGGAAAATTATTTAGAATTAAACCATGTATCCAAAGTTTTTCAACGAAGAACTGGAGATATTGTCAAAGGGTTAGAAGATATTACTCTCTCTGTAAAACAAGGTGAAATTATTGCTATTATAGGAACAAACGGAGCAGGAAAGTCGACGTTATTTAATGCACTTACAGGGCATATCGAACCCGATGAAGGAAGTATCTTATTAAATAATACGGATATTACACAAATCCCTCAAATTAAGCGTGCCAGTATTGTAGCAAGAGTGTTTCAAAATCCAAGTATGGGGACGGCTCCTCGAATGTCTGTATTGGAGAATCTAATGTTAGCAAGTAAACGTGGTAAAAAACGCGGTTTGTCTTTATCATTAAATGCTGAAAATAAAGCTGAAATGGCAGAGTATATTTCTCAATTTAATTTAGATTTAGAGAAGCGCTTAGACTTACCCATAGAATATTTATCTGGTGGACAAAGACAAATCATCTCATTAGTGATGGCAACGATTCAAAAGCCACAACTATTATTATTAGATGAGCATACATCAGCGTTAGATCCACGTACTGCTAAACAAGTCATGGAAATGACACACAAAATGGTAACAGAAAACAATTTAACTACTTTAATGATTACCCACCATATGCAAGACGCAATTAAATATGGTGACCGAATTGTTGTCCTCCATCAAGGAAAAATTGCGAATGTATATAGCAAAGAAGAAATTGCTAGTTTAGAAATTGGACATTTGCACGAACTTATGGAAAAATTAGTAGAGATTGAAGCAAATGCTTCTTAAAAGAACTTGATATAGAAAGTGATGATAATATGCACCTGAATTCTGATGATGAAGTCATCTTGCTTGGCTGTTCAAACGGACTAGACTTAGATGAACAAGTAAGATTAAAGATAACATCTTTATATGATTGTTTGGTTAATGAATTTAATCTCAAAGTTAATATAAGCCCTACTATATACATAGATCCGATTAATAATGAAACACATGACGCTACTTACCGAAAAAAAGAATTATACAATGCCTTGATAGAGCCTAATATCAAAGCTATTTTCGACTTATCAGGAGGAGACTTAGCGTTAGAAGTATTAAACCAATTTACTGAAGATGATTGGCGAGCAATTGAGTCTATCTCTGATAAATTTTATTTAGGTTATAGTGATAATACAGTGATTATTAATGCATTATTATTAAAAACAAACGTTAAAGCTGTAAACTTTTTAGCAACTAATATTGTCAAAGACAAATCAGGCATTGCAAAAGATAGTTTTAAACGTGTGTTATTTAATAATGAACGGATCGATAGAGGAAGTACAACACCAAACAAATTAGATGAAAGTGCAATTATTATAGGTGGAAATATCCGATGCTATTTAAAATTAGCCGGGACACTTTATTTTAACCTTGATAATGCTGAAGGATTACTACTTGAAGGTCAGTCTGGTGATATTAATAAAATGCGCAGCTACTTTTCACAACTTGATTTATTGAATATTTTGGATAGAATGAAGTTTGTAGTTATTGGCCAGTTCAGTGAAATAAAAGAAAAAGGCCAAGAAGACGAATTATACAAATTAGTCCAAACTTATCAGAATAAATATAATTTTAAATTATATTTTACGGATTATGTCGGACACCATGAAGCCGTATATCCATTTATAATGAATTAGTTTCAGTGTCATCATTATTGTGAAAAATAACTATATATTGTGTCGTATTTAACGAAGCGATCAATATGTAATTGTTTTTTGTTTGGAAATAAAGTATGATGAGTTTATTAGTTCAAAGAAAGAAGGTCATATCCATGTCAAAAATTACTGTTTATTCAAAACCAAATTGTATGCAATGTAACTTTACGAAAAAATATTTAGATGATAAAGGTGTCGAATATTCTACACTCGATGTGTTTGCTGATGAGGAAGCACTTAATTATATTAAATCATTAGGCTTTCAATCCCTTCCTGTAGTTGAAATCGATGGGGAAGATCCTTTTAACGGTTTCCGTCCAGATTTATTAGCAAAATTAGCTTAATCAAAAAAATTCCACTCTTTAAAGTTAGTCAATAACTTAAGGAGTGGATTTTTTTGATTAGTGTAAGTTCAACTTGTTCAAACAATTGATTTAGCATAGCTAGAAGGGCTTAAACCAAATTCCTTGCTAAATGCTCGAGAGAAGTACTGAATCGAACCATAGCCAAGATAATCCGCTATTTGCGATAAGGTCATTTGCGTTTCTTGAATCATTTGTTTGCTTCGGTTTAATCGAATAGTATTTATATAATTTTTTGGTGTTGTATTTGCGTATTTATTAAATAACGATTGTATGGTTGATCTTGATAATGAGAAATGTTCTACTAAATCACTCACTTGATTTTGGTCTTCAACATGTGCATCAAGGAAATCGACCATAGCTTGGAATAATTCATTTTCATAATTTTCACGCATCGATGTGGTTGGCTTTTCGGTATGATTCGCTTCACCTTGAACAATTTTAAGTAGAATTAATTTTAAGTTTAATAACACTTCATCATCTGTATATCTATCATTGGTTGTAATGTTCGATAATTCAATGATTCGTTCAATTAAAGCTGTGTTTTGAGAACCTAAGTGTATGATTTGATTTGTTGCTGTAGGAGTTAAACCCTTTGCATCAAATATAATAGATAAATAAGACGTTATTCCATCTTTTGTAATACTTTGTTTTCTTACTTGTCCTGGTTGATAGATAAAGCAATCATTCTTTTTAGCAACATATTCCTCATCATCAACATGATGAATTAACTCACCTTGATCAACAATAATAAGTTCGTAATAATCACCTGGAATTGATAGACTTTCGAAAGGCGCCATCTTAATTTGATAGAACAAAGTATGTAGTTTTTCAAGTGTTAGTTTTGGTTCGTATTTTCGAATCGCAATTTTTTTTGCTGTAGGAACTGTCTTAGGAGAATCTTTCCCAAGAGGTTCCATAAAAATACTACATTCTTCTGTGATAGCGAGAGTGTTAAAATAGACACCTGGGACTAAATCAATACTATTAGTTAAAATAAATTCTTGGTAACTTGTCTCATCTTCAGGTGTTGTAGTTAACACAATTAATGCAAGTCCTATATCAGAAGTTAACCTCACTGATTGATTAAAACAGAAAAATAGCTCAGAATCACTCTTTTGAATTTGCATCCGTCTATTTATCTTTTTAGATTTTAAAATGGAAGACTCATCCATAATTGTATAAAACTCAGAATGATTATTCGACGTTGTTTTCAAGTGCATTTTTTCACCTCTACCCATTCTACTTGTTAGTTCAGATAACATTATACCTTAAATATTAATTCTTTACTAATAATTATCTAAATTAGTGATTTCTTTTTGTTGTTTGATTTGTCAAATTAAGCTAGACAAAACTGCTTCATCTAAGTAACTCAAAAATACTTCCAACGGTGTTCGGTAGTGTAAGGATTTCCGTGGAATCGT
>NZ_JBGQQY010000018.1:0-41635 GCF_045528545.1 Ruoffia sp. FAM 26254 | reverse complement strand
TTAACCCGAAGCCACCGCGGTTTCCAGCAAGCTGAAGCAGAGCTATGGGAAATGTTTGGAACACTAGCAGAGAGCTGATTTTTTTACAGAAGGAATTCTTTATTTACACAAACTTCTTGACGCTCCCCATAATAGTTATAAGGAGTTAAATAATGAAAAGTAGTTATACTAATAATAACGCAAGAAGACTAGTTATTCTAGGTCTATTTATTGCATTAATCATCATTCAAAGTTGGGTACCCTTCCTTGGCTTTATTACCATTGGGCCAATTGCAATGACTATTATTCCCATTACGGTAATATTAAGTACATTGTGGCTCAGTACTAGAGATGGTATGATTCTAGGCCTAGTTTTTGGTTTAAACTCACTTGTTCGTGCATGGCTTATTGGTAATCCGGTAGAAAGAATGATCTTCACGTCGCCTTTAGTTAGTGTTTTACCACGAATTCTTATGCCACTTCTTTTAGGTTTATGTATTAAATATATTCTTGATCGTTTTTCTGATTCTACTAAAGGTGCTGTTGCAGGCTTCATTGGTAGCATCTTAAATACGATTCTAGTTCTTGGCGCTATTGGAATCTTCAAACCTACAGAATATATTGGCGCCATAGATGGCGCAAATGTCAGTCAATTATGGCCGATTTTATGGGGAATTGTTACGGCCAATGGTATTCCAGAAGCGATTTTAGCAACAATTATTACACCCATTATCTTCATAGGGGTTAATCGCTCAAGACGTTAAAAAACAGCTTCAAAGTGTAGTGCCCCCCTGAATCCGGACATGGATTTAGGGGGTTTTTAGATGGAAAAAGAATATAATAAAGAGCTAAGATTGACGGTAGTTAAAGAAAATGAAGCAGGTGTTTCACACAAGAGTTTAGCTAAAAAATACGGTGTGGCACGTAATACAATTCAAAATTGGTGTTATCAATATCAAATGTATGGTGAGGCTGGGATTGAAAATAGCTTGTCTAAAACGAAATATAGTGGCGAATTCAAGTTATCTGTTTTAAACTATAGACACATACATCAGGTGTCTTATAGGGAAGCGGCTGAACACTTTAATATCAAACAAGGCTCCACGATTGCCAACTGGCAGAGAGCGTATGATAGTCAAGGGTTTGAAGGCTTAAATGGGGCACCGGGACGTCCAAAAAACAAAGGAGACCGTGCAATGACTCATCAAGATAAGCAACCTCGAAACCTATCACAATCTGAACTAGAAGAACTTATTGAATTAAGAGAAAAAACTATGTATTTAGAAGCGGAAAACGCGTATCTAAAAAAGTTGAAGGCCTTGATCCAGAAACAATCAAACACAAAGAAAAAACAAAAATAATTCTGGAGTTAAGGCGTGAATTCCCAGTGATTAAGCTTAATACTTGGCTTGAGTTGGTAGCCATTCCTAAGAGTTCATTCTATGAATGGAAGGCGAAATTAAATCAACCCGAGGAGGATACGGAAGAGAATACACTCATCGAAGTAATTAAAGCAATCATTGAAGCGTCAAGTCAAAGTTATGGGTATCGCAGGGTCACCTTAGCTCTAAATCAGCGAGGACGTAAAATTAATCATAAGCGTGTCTTAAGAATTATGCGAGAAAATCAGCTCTTGTGTGTGAAATTCCGCCGTAAAAGTCGTCGATATAGTTCATTCAAAGGAGAAGTTGGAACCATCGCTGATAATCATCTGGATCGCCAATTTGTTACGGAAGAACCGAATCAAGTTTGGTTGAGTGATGTGACCGAATTTAAAGTAGCCCATTCAGAAAGTAAATTGTATTTATCGCCGATCATGGATCTCTATAATGGTGAAATTATCGCGTATAGTCTCAGTCAATCTCCGACAGTTAAATTTACCAATCAATCGCTTGAAGATGCATTAACAAAGTTACCTGAGCAACACGACTTAATGGTACACACCGACCAAGGATTTCATTATCAACACTGGTCATGGGTCAAGCTACTTGAAGAAAACAATATTTGTCAGAGTATGTCCCGACGAGGGAACTGTCTAGATAATGCACCGATGGAAAACTTTTTTGGTTTATTGAAGCAAGAAATGTACTACGGTGAAACTTTCGATAGTATCGAAGAGTTAGAAGCACGAATCAGATCATATATTTACTGGTACAATCACGAACGAATTAAAACAAAACTAAACGGCCTGTCGCCTATTCAATATAGGTTACAAGCCGCTTAGTAAAAATATTCAATTAAAGTCCGTTTTTAAGGGTTCACTACAAAGTGATTTCACTTCGAAGCTGTTTTTTTATACGTCTTCTAAATATTCATAGCATTTGTTACTTCTAGCAGTACAGTAATATCTTCCGAATAGAACTAACAACTGATGTGCATGGCTCCAATATTTTTCAGGTAATTTTTCCATTAATATCTTCTCTACTTGTACGGGTGTAGCATCTTCAGGAACGATGTTTAATCTCTTGCATACTCTTTCAACATGAGTATCTACTGCAATCGCTGGTGTATCAAAAACAACTGAAAGTACAACATTTGCAGTTTTTCGTCCTACTCCAGAAAGTGACATCAAATCTTTACGGTTATCAGGGATCTTCCCATCAAATTTATCAACAATATCTTTAGCAGCACTTACTAAATACTTCGCTTTATTACGGTAAAGTCCAAGTGTTTTAATGTAGGGTTCAACTTCCTGAGCTGTGACTTGACTCATTGATTCTGGATTTGGAAAAGCTTCAAATAAGGCAGGTGCTATCTTATTCACTTGTTTATCTGTTGATTGTGCACTTAACATTACAGCAACTAGCATGTGGAAGGGATCATCATAATCTAATTCAGATTTTGCATCTGGAATTAATCGATCCATACGGTGGATAATATCAAGTACTTCTTCTGAATTTAATGTCATATGTCTCTCCTATTAATTGTTGTCCCAGTAATTAAGTGGTATTTCGATATGCTCATATTGTGAATCATCCACCATTTGTGAATTATTCTGATTATTTCGCTTCTCAAATCGCTCAATGTCCCTTTGAGCTTCTTCTGCCGTTCGAATATTTTTCTTTTCCCAATTGAGTAAAATACGATCAATGTATTTTAAACTCAATGCTTGGTTTAAAACTGCTTGTTTTAAAGCTAATTGAACTAATTTTTCATCGTATTTAGATATATTTACCCAGTCATTTAAGGTTTCTAACTCAATCTGTGTCAACTGTCTTCCAAATTCTTGTTCAAATGATGTTACAATATTTAATCCTTCATTTTTGGGAGTAGAATGGTTCTTTTTCGTATATTGTGCGCTCTGAGCACTTTGTTGGAAGTTTATCTCATCTAACTTGTCGAATAATGGTCTCAAAGTATAATGATCAGTTTGTTTGCCTTCATTATTCGGCACCAATTCGATTTCTAGGAAATCTTTATTCATAAGTTGACTTAATGTATCGCTCACTTTATGACTACTCCAACCAAGATTAATGGATATACGGTTCATATCTTCAGATAATCTTCCTCGATTGATTTGAGAAAAAATATATAATAATAAAACCATTTGATCACCGGTTAATTCAAGCTGATGGTATTGATCAAAAAGAATATTAGGTACCGACGTAAAACCGTCTTTAATCCAATCATAAGCCGTGCTTCTCATATCATCTTTAACTCCCTTCTATTAAAATTTTCCCTATAAACGCATAAAAGCCATCTGAAAATGGCTTTTACACAATAAATAATTTGTCTTATGGATATAAACGGTTTAATAATCTTGGGAATGGGGCTGTTTCTCTTATATGCTCAATTCCAGATAACCAAGCCACTACACGTTCAAGACCCATTCCAAACCCACTATGTGGTACGCTACCATAACGTGATATATCTAGGTACCATTGGTAAGCATCTAAATCTAAACCAAATTTAGTAATGTTTTCTTTCATGATTTCGTAATCATTCTCACGTTCTGAACCACCAATGATTTCACCATATCCTTCTGGAGCAATCATGTCGGCACATAAGACTGTACGAGGATCTTCTGGATTAATCTTCATGTAGAATGGTTTAATTGCTTTTGGATAATTAACAATAAAGATTGGACGATCGTATTTACTAGCGATAAATGTTTCATGAGGTGAACCAAAGTCGTCTCCCCATTCAATATCATCGAAGCCATTCTCCGTTAATAATGCAATGGCATCAGTATAAGATACACGTGGGTAAGGTAATTTCGTATATTTTTCTAACGTAGCAACATCACGTTCTAAAGTAGATAAAGCTGAACCACAATGATCAATCACATTACGTACAATAAAAGCAACATACTCTTCTTGTACTTTTAAGCTTTCCTCATGATTGTAGTTTGCCATTTCAGCTTCCATCATCCAAAATTCAATTAAATGACGACGTGTTTTTGATTTTTCTGCTCTAAACGTTGGTCCAAATGAGAATACTTTACCAAAAGCCATTGCTGCAGCTTCTAAGTATAATTGACCACTCTGTGATAAGAATGCATCTTCATCAAAGTATTTAGTATGGAATAACTCAGTTGTACCTTCAGGAGAGCTTCCTGTTAAGATAGGAGGATCCACTTTAATAAAACCACGATCATTATAGAATTCATAAGTTGCTCGAATAATTTCATTACGAATTTGCATTATAGCATGTTGTTTTGATGAACGTAACCATAAATGACGGTGATCCATTAAGAAGTCTGTTCCATGATCTTTAGGTGTAATTGGGTATTCATGACTTTCACCAATCACTTTAATTGATTCAACTAACAGTTCATAACCTAAACTTGAACGGTCATCTGTTTGGATAACACCTGTTAATTCGACACTAGTTTCTTGTCCTAAGTGTTTAACTAACTCAAAAGTCTCTTCGCCTACTTGGTTTTTTAACACGACACCTTGGAAGTACTCGTGTCCATCGCGTAATTGTAGGAATGCAATTTTCCCACTACTTCTTTTGTTTGTAACCCACGCATGAATTTTTACTTGTTTATCTATATAGTCGCCTGCTTGGCGCATTGTAATTGTATCCACAATATTCCCCCTATAATCTTAAATATTAGCGATAGTTTGAATCCATTCGCCATTTGACGCATTAATATAATAATACGATAGTGTATTATTCTCAGCTTTAAATGAAATCTCCCAAACGGGTTGCTTGCCCATCATCCCAATACGTGGTCGTAATAGTTTCGTTGGTTCATTTTCACTGAGTGTAATTGATAAGGCATCTTGATGAGATATGATATCTTGAGAAGTATAATACTGAATATCTCCTCCGTCTTGCGTAATAATTGCATATATTTGATTTCCATTTTCATCTGTAAAATCTAGTGTAAAGTAAGATTCATCAATAGTTACCCAATAGAAATCGTTAACTTCTTCGACAGTATGATCTAAAGAAACTAAATCAACAGTTTCCTCTTGAGCTTGCACCATCGAACCCATACTTTGGGAATAGATAAATAATAATGCAATAAGTACAATTAACAATATAATTGTTAATCCTGATACTACTTTACGGTTCAACGTTTGGCCTCCTTTCAAGATTACTTTCTAATTTCATGACCGTTATATAATAACATATTTTTGACGTAAATTGAATAAACACTTAATGTCGTTAGTTCAATATATTAATTTCAACCATTGACTCTAATTGATCTAATATTTCTTTTGTATAGTACTTTGTATATAAACGCTTATCCATAATATAAAGTTTTTCATTCGCATAATTATTACTAATAAAATTGATGAGGTTTTTAATTCTTTGAATCATTTGTGGTAGTAATATATCATCAAATAATTCGGTTTGATCTTTTGTTTTCTTTAGATAATGATACTTCGCTTGAATTTTAGTTTCACCTGGAGATTGAAAAGGTAAATTATATAACAGAACTGAAATTTCAGTTTGCTTATCTCCCCAAAGAAGATCTGTGAAACTTCTTTCTCTAAGAATAACAATAACTTTTTCAGTTTCATGAATCCGCCTTCTAATTCGATTTAAACTACCTGTTATGGACTCAGCTAAGATATGATAATCTTTAGAAATTTCATCATTAAGATTTAACTTATGGAACAAATCCGAAACTAAAAACTGATTCGGCATAATAATTATTATTTTGTCACCTAACATCTTTCGATCACTATTTATAAAGTCAGATAAATCAGAAATTCGTGTGGCATTATCTTCACCTTGAATAAATTCAACAGGATGATTTATGATGTGTTTATTTTCTTTAAACAATGTTGGGAGTTTTAAATAATCGAAGGCCACATCCAATTGAATCCAATTGGAATCTCCAGTCATTCTAGAATTATAATAGTTTCCTGAACTAACTAATAATGCACTTTGCATTTCAAGTAGCCAAGTAAGACTTTCTTTCTTAATACGAATAGGCTTCACTTGAATAGAAATATTATAAAATTTATTATTGACTCGTGTTGCACTGATTGTCATATAATTGTTTTCGTCATTCATCAAATTCATTTGTTCTAGTTGGTTTATGAAGCGATGTAAAAGTAGCACTGGTTGATTAATTTTCTTCACCTTTTCAGACTCAGCATCTAATTGCTTATAAAAACTAGCTAATTTATCTCTAATCCTATTGGCAAAGTCCATGATCTTATTCGCGTCATCGGATTCAATATTCACGAAAGTTTGAACTTTTTCTTGTTGAATTTTATTATCAAATGATTCTTCTTTTAATATATTGCTGATTATCGAAATCAAATTATTACTTAAGTCTCTCATCGATTGAATCTCTTTGCTTAAATGAACAATATACTGATTATCACTGTAAACTTGTTGTATATCATCGAATAAATTAAGTAATTGATTATTTAAATCACTCAATTCAATATTCCTTTGTTGAATAAAGCGAGCAGAATCAATAAAAGAATTAACATTACCTATAATTAATTTTCGACTGAATAAATACTCTATTTGTTCTCTGTTTTTTAGCATCATACTGTGCAAATTAACGTCATAAGTTATAATAATATTTGCTTTTTTAGCATACTCAATTACTTGATGAAAATTCGAATGATTCTTGACTAATAAGTCCTTTGTCTGATGTTTGCTTAATAAATTTTTAATAGACAATTCTTTATTTATTTCGCTAAAATCGCCAAATTTTGAAAATGATTGCCAATGTATAGATGCCGCTATTACGAGTAATTCCTGTTGATTATTACGTTTAAAATTATATTGAAGAATATAATTTTCGAAAGCTTTTTCATGTAAATAATTTCCTTGTGACTTTAATAAAGCTATCTTTTCTAATGATGTGTGATTTACAATCAAGTCATTCCAATAATTCGATTCATCTAACGTTGGAAAAGATAATAAATAACGTCCCTCTTTTAAAATCGTTTCATTAAATATCACATCATATGGAATGGGACGATGCGTATCTTCTAACACAGCAAAAGGATGGTTTTGCCATTTTTCATTTATAAATTCAGAAAGGGTTAGGTTCTGTTTAGGTAAGTTTTCCCCTTCTAAATTTACTTTTGTCCTTTTGACACTAACTATCTCGTTTAAAATAAACTTATCTGGATTAGTAAAAAATTCTATTTCATTATATCTCAGGTTCCTTAAGAAAGGTTCCATTCGACTAAGAGTCTCAATCGGAATCTTTTTCGCAATTTTAGCTAACTCACTCATAATATCAACAGTGATTAATGCATCTGAATAGGCATCATGAGCTTCACTGTATTCTAAATTAAAATGACGACTTAAATCAGTTAAATTAAACCCGATTGCAGTTGGAACGATAATTTTCGCAAGAACTACTGAATCTAAAGCGACAGGATTAAAATCCAGATCAAATCTTTCAAAACTTTCTTTAAGTATACGTAAGTCAAAGCCTAAATTATGAGCAATAAAGACACAATCTTTGAGTCTCTCATGCCATAAAGTTGCTACACTATTAAATTGTGGTGCATTCACCACATCTTCTTCTTTGATGCCTGTTAACTTAGCAATGTGATCTGGAATCTCGCGATTAGGATTTATTAACATCGAATATGTATTAACAATATTGCCATCAGATATAATAATTGCTCCTATTTGGATGATTCGGTCACCCTCGTCAATATTTGGACCTGTCGTTTCAATATCAACGATTGCAATTTTATTCTTTAACCTAGGCATACAAACACTCCTAATCTATACTGCCTCTATTTTTTATATAAGTTTCAATCATACTATAAGTATTTTCTAGTTCCATTTCAATAATTAATCGTTCTATCTTATCTAACCATGCCCCAATTTCTGGACCGCCTTTTTTAAGATTAAGGATTGTCATAACATCTTTTCCATTAACGGCTATATCTTTTTTGCTTTTAATAGGTAATGCGTTGTAGATATCAGCGACAAATTTATGGTCTAAAAATTGAGTTTCAAATAAAAAGTCTTCAACAAGTTGAACATTCAAGTAGTCATAATTGTAAACTTCCCAACTTGTGACTAGTTCTTCTTTAAAGTAGTCAAACAATTGAATCATTTGGATCACATCTTTAATAAATGCATTACTGTGTGTCCATTCTTTTAAGAAACTTCTGATTGTTTCTGGCTGAATGATTCCCATGTGCTTTAGCATTCTAGCCCAAACTAAACGCTCATCTCGTAAATTATTGGAGATGTTTTCAAAATCTTTACTTAATTCAGTCATGACTATTTTTGCTGACGCTTGCGTAAACCCAGGCAAATAATCGGCTAAGCCTGTGTTGACGAGTAACTGAGCTTTATCTGCAAATGAATTCCCTAGTAAAAATTTACTAAATTCAATTCTGATTCGTTCAATTGAAATATGTTGTAAATTTGCTTTTAAAGTTTGAATCGCTTTAAATGACTCTTCTTCTATCTCAAAACCTAGTTGAGAGGCGAATCGAATCGCTCTCATCATTCTTAAAGCATCTTCTAAGAAGCGCTCTTGTGCATTACCAACACATCTGATTAGATGGTCATTTAAATCCTTCAAACCACCGTGGTAGTCATATAATTCGCCTTGACGGTCAAATGCCATCGCATTAATTGTAAAATCACGTCTTAATGTGTCTTCTCTTAAATTTCGAACAAAATTTACTTCCTCTGGCCGTCTAAAATCAGTATAGTCGCCTTCCGTTCTAAAGGTTGTTATCTCATAAGGTGCTTTATCAACAACGACTACAATCGTACCGTGTTCTTTCCCGACATCAAATGTAATTGGAAACATGGCTTCAACTTCTTCTGGTCTTGCACTGCTTGCAATATCAATGTCGTTAATTTTTTTATTTAATAATGTATCTCTTACACAACCCCCAACAAAATAAGCCTCATGCCCATGAGACTCAATTTGTCCTAATACAGGAATTGCTTCTTGAAATAATGGATCTGTCAGTGATACAAACATATTATTCACCTTTCAATTTTTCAATTTGTGTTAAATAATAACTCACTTTATCAAAGTCGTATTTCTCTAATGCGGTATTTAAACCTTTATTTAATAAAGATAGTTTCGTTTCCAATGAAATTTGATATAGACTGTCTTCTAAGTCCACCAAAAATTGTAGATTTCCTGGGATATACGGATTATCTTCAAAAACATCAAATCTGTATAGCTGTTGATAAAGGTGGGGAATATCCAATTCAACATAAAAATCTTGCTTTGAAAAACGATGGTTCAAGCGAATATCATGAAAGGCTTGGTCGCTTAAAGTATAACTTAACTGATCTTTATAATAAATAAAAGGCAGTTTTGTATTCGAATTAAAGGAAATGTAAATTCCACGCGGAGCGTACTTTGCCCCTTCAGAAAATAGTATATTATTCATTAGCTCAGAATTTGTTGATAGAAATTGCAATAAATAATTCACAGATGGATTAGAATGTTGGTAATTTGAAATTAACCATTTTAAAAATTGTCTTTTCCTTTCATTTCTCTCCATTTTCTTACTCCCATTCTTTATATTCATCTAAATCAGAAAAGTCATTTTTAGACTGTATTTCTTTACTCAAAGCTTTCAATTTTGGTATATCATAAAACGTATTATTATATTGATTGATGACTTCTAATGCCTTCTCTACTTCTTTATTCGTAAAATAAAAGTTAGCTAGACGGAAAGCTAATTCCTCGTGAGGTAGTAAATAATCAAGCGCACTTAAATAATCTTCTTCTGCTTTATCTTTAAGACCTAAAGCTTCATAAACAATCGCAAAGTGATAACTCATATATTCATGATCAATTTGTTGCCCTTCAAATACTCGTAAATAATGTAAGGCTTGTGCCGCATCACTTTTACCTAAGTAATAATTTACGATAATGTTAATTGCCAAATAAAAATCTTCGCTATTATCAATTAAGTTTGTATAATCGATGAGCTTTTCAATGATGTCATCATTTAAATGATCCAAATCATCGGCTACTGTTGCTATGTTTAATATCATTGGATCTAAGGGTGGTATTGTTTTGGCTGACCATGTTAATTCTTTATATAAATTAGATTTCTGTCCAGTTGTTTTGTATAAATCAATTAAAAGGATTGAATAATTTATATTATCTGAATCTTTTTGTAGTGCTTTTTTAGCGTAATCAATTGCTTTATCGAATTGAAATAATGACTTATACACATTAGCAAATACAAAGAACTCATCTTCTGTTTCTAGTGGAATTCGCTCGTCTTTTTCGAGTTTTTCAACAGCTGCTAAATCAATAATTTCTTTTAAAGACTCAACTTCAACTAATTTCAGTCGAACATCACGGATATTTTCATAATCATCTAAATACTCATACACCGCTCTATAATAACTTTCTGCTTGCCTAATATTTCGCTGTTCTAAGTAAATATCTCCTAAATCTTCATAGGCTTCTCCTAGTGTCGGATAGCTTTTAATAATCTGGCGATACATATCAATCGCTTCAGTATGACGATTTAAATTTTTAAGTAATCTTGCTTCCAATAATTTGAGTTCAGGATCTTCATTGTCAGATTTCGCTAAATCTAACCAATAAAAGTACGCCTTGTCATAGGCTTCATATTGGTACAATTTGTTCACAATTTGCTTAGCATATTTTTTATATCTTTTTAATTCAAATAATTCAATTAATACAGTCAATCCTTGATCGACTGATCCCGTTTTAAATAGTATATCAGCTAAGCTTTCAAGTGCGGGTATATAACTACTATCTTCACTCGCTCTTTCTATATAATCAATAATAACTAACCGTTGTTCTTCAATGGTATCTACATTGCCTAATTCTTCTAAAATCTCATCTAGGATTGTCATTATCAAACCCTCCTTTACTCATTCTTATTTATTATACCACCGACATGTATTGTTGCCAAAATTAATCGGCGAATAATTGAATATTATGTGTCGTATATTTAAATTGGAAGGAATAAACAAAATATGTAATATTAAAATATTTAGTCCGCAATTGGTCCGCAGAACGTCCTAAACCCAAAAATAAAACCCCTAAAGCCTTGTGGCTCTAGGGGTTAAAAGCTTAAATTATTTTACAGCTTCTTTTAATGCTTTACCAGCTTTGAATCCTGGTACTTTACTTGCTGGAATTTGAATTTCTTCTCCAGTTTGTGGGTTACGACCTTTACGAGCAGCTCTATCACGAACTTCAAATGTACCGAATCCGATAACTTGAACTTTATCGCCAGAAGCTAAAGTTTCTTCGATTGTTTCGAATAAGGCTTCAACCGCTGCTGTTACGTCTTTCTTAGTTAAGTTAGTTTTTTCTGCTACTTTTTCTACTAATTGTGCTTTATTTGCCATTAGTATTCCTCCTTATATAAATCCTCATATTTGAGATATTTGAAATATACGACATCTCTTTAACGGATATTTCATTTATAAGAATAACACATAAAAGCTTATAATACAACGTTTTACACTATTCTTGAATAAATCTAAACTAAAATTTAAGCATTATGAACGCGCACGTGTAATTATATGTACCGGAGTACCTTCAAAATAGAAACTTTCACGTAACTGGTTCTCTAAAAAGCGTTCATAACTGAAGTGCATTAACTCAACATCGTTCACAAACACAACAAAAGTTGGTGGGTTGATCGCAACTTGTGTCATATAGTAGATTTTTAAGCGTCTACCTTTATCCGTTGGTGTTGGATTCATCGCAACAGCATCCATTACTACGTTATTCAATACAGAAGATTGAACACGTCTTGCGCGGTTCTCGTGAATCATATTAATTAGTTCAGGTAGTTTATTTAATCTTTGTCCTGTTTTTGCACTCACAAATAAGATAGGTGCAAAACGTAAATATTGAAATTCTTTACGAATTTCTTTAGTAAACTCGTCGAATTTATTATTACTTTTGTCAACGGCATCCCATTTGTTAACAATAATAATAATACCTTTACCAGCTTCATAAGCATATCCAGCGACGCGTTTATCTTGTTCGATAATTCCAGTTTCAGCATCTAATACCATACAAACAATATCACTACGTTCAATTGCAGATAAAGCACGCATAACACTATACTTTTCAGTGTTTTCCCAAACTTTACCTTTTTTACGAATTCCTGCGGTATCGATCATTGTATATTCTTTACCATCAGCTGTTTTGAACTTAGTATCAACTGCCTCACGCGTGGTTCCTTCAATATTTGATACAATGACGCGTTCTTCCTTCAATATTGAATTCACTAAACTAGATTTACCTACATTAGGACGACCAATAAAACTGAATTTAATTGAATCATCATCATCTGTATCACTAGAATCTGATGGGAACAATTCCACTATCTTATCTAATAAATCACCAATTCCGGTCCCATGTGAACCAGATATTGGAATAGGATCACCTAAGCCTAAAGTATAGAAATCATAAATCATTTGTCGTTGTTCAGGATTATCTGCTTTATTAATCGCTAGGACAACTGGTTTATTTGTTCGATGCAGTCTTTGGGCTACTTCTTCATCCTCAAGAGTGACACCTTCTCTAACACTCGTCACCATTACAATAACATCCGCTTCATCCATAGCTAAATCTGCTTGGTAACGTACTTGATTCATTAATGGCTCATTACTCATATCAATCCCACCGGTATCAATCAAACGGTATTCTTTACCAATCCATCTACCTGTTGCATAAATACGATCACGAGTTACTCCTGGATGGTCTTCTACAATCGATACCCTCTCTCCAATAAGTCGATTGAATATGGTTGATTTACCAACATTTGGTCGACCTACTAAAGCAACTACTGGTACTTTACTCATTCATTTCACCTCCATAAATTAAGAAAAGACTGACTAATGAAAAGTCAGCCTCGTTCTTTAAGTCAAATATTATTCCTATTCACCTTTGAATTGGTCTAATTGATCACCTAACATGTCAGCTAAAGTAAATCCTGAATCGCTGTCATCAGATGAGTCTTGGAAGTTTCTTTGACGGTTTTGTTTTTTGTTTCCTGTATTACGTTTGTTGTTCTCACGACGTGGTTTGTTAGAGCTAGCTGCAGGAGCTGGAGATTCTTCCATACCTTCTGGTTGATCCAATAATGCTTTCACAGAAAGTGATAAGCGGTTTTGTTCTGGATCTACACTTAATACTTTAACATCAATTTCTTGACCTTCCTCAAGGCGTTCGTGAGGTGTCGCAATGTGTTCGTGAGCGATTTGTGAAATATGTACTAACCCTTCAACTCCTGGGAATACTTCAACAAATGCACCAAAGCTAGTTAAGCGTTTAACAGTTCCTTTTAATTCAGAACCTTCTGGAGCTTTTTCTTCGATGTTATCCCATGGGCCTGCTAATGTATCTTTAATAGATAAAGATACGCGGCCATCTTCTTCATCAACTGAAAGAACTTTAACGTTAACTGTTTCGCCTGGTGTTAAGTAATCACTTGGTTTATCAACATGCTCATGTGCAATACGACTAATATGAACTAATCCGTCCACTCCACCTAAGTCGATAAATGCACCAAAGTTTACTAAGCGAGCTACAGTACCTTCAACAACTGAACCTTCTTCTAATTCAGCTAAACGTTCAGCGTGTTTTGCTTCGCTTTCTTTACGTGCAATTTCTTTATGTGATAAAATTAAACGGTTTTCACTTGGTTCAATTTCAACAATAACGAATTTTAAAGTTTGTCCAACGTATGGTGTGAAGTCTTCTACGAAGTGATCTTCAACCATTGAAGCTGGAACGAATCCACGTACGCCTGCATCTACAACTAATCCGCCTTTTACAACGTTTTTAACTGGTGCTTCGATAGTTTCTTCGTTTTCAAATTTAACTTGTAATTCTTCCCAAACTTTTTTAGCATCTACACGTTTTTTAGATAATAAAAAGTTTCCATTTTCTTTATCTTTAATTGGTTTTAATACCACTAATTCGATTTCATCACCAATATTAACAACATCCGTTAATTCTTCAACAGGTGTAGCTGATAATTCATTGCGTGGAATAACTCCTTCAAGTCCGCCACTTTCTTGAATAGAAACACGTACTTGATTGTCATCAAAGGCTAATACATCACCTTGAACAGTATCGCCAACTTTAATTTCTTTAACACTCCCTAAAGCGTCTTCCATAGTTTCCATAGACTCTTCTACTTCTGTAGTTTCTGTCTCTTCAACCACTTCTTCATTTTCATTTAATTCTTGATTTTCTACAAACTCTGACATTTACCCAATTCCTCCTAAGCGTTACCTAAAAAATAGTGGTTCTTCTTATAATTTAAGAACCGTATATAAGCATATCATATCAAATATTCAGTCATCAGTCTAGTAAAATGACAATATAATAGCGATTTAACAATACTTATTTCTTAATATGATTAATTATTGTATTTACAACTTGTTCCACTGATAAATGATCCGTTTCTAACTCGATTGCATCGTCTGCTTTTTTCAACGGACTGTGCTCGCGATTTGAATCATAATGGTCTCTTGCGACAATACTTTCTTCTATTTCCTCAAGTTTTTGATTAGATAAGCCCTTTTCAATATTTTCATCGAAACGTCTTTTCGCTCGCACTTTCGCTGAAGCATTCAAGAAGAATTTATACTCCGCATGTGGTAGGACCACGGTCCCAATATCCCGACCATCCATGACTACTGAATGTGTACTTGCCATATTCCGTTGGTCTTCCACTAGTTTTTCTCGAACAAATGGATAAGCTGAAATTTCTGATACATTTGCTGTGACCACATCCGATCGGATTTCACGACTAACATTTTGATTATTCAAATACATTTCTTGAATACCTTTATCTGATCTTTTAAAACTTATATGAAGTGTTGGTAATATTTTTTCCACTCTTTCAACATCACTTACGTTTATACTATCTTGTAAAACAGCTAAAGTGACCGCTCTATACATTGCCCCTGTATCAATGTAGACAATATCAAGTTTTTTAGCAATGGCTTGTGCGACAGTACTTTTCCCTGATGAAGAGGGTCCATCTATGGCAATTTGAAAATTCGACATTAAAAATTCTCCTTTTAATCAAAATAAATAGAGACCTTTAACAGATCTCTATTCTATAAACTTATACTATGGTAATACGACTGTGTCTCCTGGGAAAATAGCTGTATCAGTTGTTGCCCCATTCGCACTTAATAATGCATAAAGATCTACGCCGGTATTTCTAGAAATAGCATACCATGAATCCCCTGCTTGAACTGTATATGTTCCGCCCGTTGTAGGTGGTGTCTCTACAGGTGTTTCAGGTATAACTGGTTCAGTTGGTGTAGGTGGTAATTCCGGTTCAGGCTCAACTTCTTCAATTGATTCTATTGGTTCTCTACTAATTTCTGAACTGGACTCTTCTTCACTTTCACTTTCGTCTGTGCTTGATTCACTTTCATCAGCACTTGACACTTGTGATAACTCAGAATTTCTAGAAAAATTAATCTGTTCAGCACTACGATTTGGTATTTCGTCATTATCTAATTGTGTATTCACAGAAATAAACAATAAGAAAGGCGCAATAACCGTAATTACAATAATTGCTAACAACACTTTAGAAAGTGTTGTTGCTTCTTTTGCTGGTTGGTTGCGTGCAGTTCTTGAATATTGACGGTTTTTTAAATTTTCATCTTCTCCAAATTTTCGATTCCAAGGTTTGCTTTCTTTTTTTGAAGGTGTCTCTTCAATAGTTTCTTCAACCTCAGATTCAAAAACGTCTTGATCTTTATCTTGTTCCTTAGACATAAGAATCCCTCCTAAATATGCATAGTTAATGATGATTCATTTTAATACATAGTTAACTTTCCCTATTATATTACCATAACTTAATCTTTTTTTTGCCAATAAAATAGATTTCTATTATCAATAACATCATACTGAAAAGAATCTGTAAAGCAATGGTAATAGAACAAACAGGTTTGCTTTATCATTCTACATTATACATTATTTTTCTGCTTATTCCACTACTATATGAATATATTCGTCATTAGTTTTGTTTTTTATGTTTTAAATTGATATCTCCATACAATAATTTTAGTACAATCTTTAACTACAAACAAATAAAAAGCGAGCAATTCACAATTTATGTGAACAACTCGCTTGTATATATATTATTTGTTTTAATTTGTTCTCAATAAATTATATCCAGGATAAATAGCATTTCTTTTTCTTAATAAATTTGGAACGATTTTGATGACCAAAATTTGACCTACACTTAAAAAGATACCTTTTATTAAATTAAATGGTGCTACAACAGCTAGAATATAACCGAAGTAATCATCAATTGGGAAATTCAACACGGTTGTATAAATTGGCAAAGCGATATAGTAATTTATTATCGACATTGAAACCACTAAACCGACTGTCAGAGTAATACTCATTAATACAGCTTTGAATTTCCAACTAACTTTCTTAAGAGAATTTAGAATGAAGTGTGTCGGAATAAACATAACAACTGATGCAGTAAAACTCATGACAGCTCCAATTGGAAATCCTGCTTGCCCGCCTTGTAAGATATAGTTAATAGTATCTCTGATAAACGCGACTACAACAATACCAACCGGTCCATGAATTAACATTCCAACCAAAACAGCTAAATCACTAAAATCAATCTTTAGAAACGGTGCAGCTGGTAAAATCGGGAAATCAAAGAATCTCAGAATAACTCCCCAAGCACCTAATATAGCCAATAACATCATAGTTCTAACCTGTGATCTTTTTTGCATTTTTCTTCTCCTTTTTCGTCCCAAGACTAAAAAAATACGCCTTCTCACCCTACTTTTCCCAGGGTAAAAAGACGTACTTTAAAAGAATATACTCAAAAAAGTGTATATCATTTAATCTTCTTCCATCCAGACTTTACTGTCGGTACTGGAATCTAACCAGATCAGCTCGATGACTCGAGTTCGTGGACTTTACCACCGGTCGGGAATTACACCCTGCCCTGAAGACGTATTGTATTTTATTTAATTATACCTTAGCATATTCAATTGAATAAGGCAAGTCGTTTGTGAAAAAACACACGAAATTTTAACTATCATCATTTCATGCACTCAATTTATTACTTTAAATTTTATTCATCTAAAGCAATCTTCTTTAACTTACCTACTTCAAAAGCTGTTAAATCACGCCACTCACCTGGCTGTAATGTACCTAAATCCAAGAAAGAGAATCGTTCGCGTTTCAAGCGGTAGACTTCATGTCCTACAGCCTCGAACATATTTTTCACTTGGTGATTCCAACCTTCATGTATTGTTAACTGTACAACGGAAGTTTTCTTTTCTTTATTAGTTGAAATAACTTTCGCTCGGGCTTTAGAAGTTTTCTTACCATCTATCATGACACCTTGCTCTAATTTAGTCAGTGCTTTTGTGTCAACAATACCGTTCACCGTTGCAATATATACTTTATCTATATTATAGCGTGGGTGAGTTAACAAATTCGCAAAATCACCATCATTTGTTAATAAAATTAAACCGGTTGTATCGAAATCTAAGCGACCGATAGGATAAATACGTTCTTCTACTCCCTGAATAAAATCAACAACTACTTTACGGTCAGTGGGATCACTCACAGCACTGATAACGTTTTTTGGTTTATATAACATAATATATTTTGGTTCTTCTTTATAAATAGGAACCCCATCTACTTCAATAACATCCGTCTTAGATACTTTTGTACCTAATTCCGTTACTAATTTACCATTTACTTTAACATGTCCATCTACGATTAAATCTTCACTTTTACGACGACTTGCGACACCCGCATTCGCCATTGCTTTTTGTAATCTTTCCATTTAGTTACTCATCCTCATTCTGATTATTTTCTTCGTCATATAATTCAATTGGCCATTCTTTCAAGTCAAACAATTCTTCGGAGGAAAGTTCTGCATTTAATGCAATGGGTTCAATTTCTGGTAAATCTTCTAATGTTTTTAAACCAAAATAATCCATAAAGTAATCGGTGACCCCGTATAACACTGGTCGTCCCGGTGCTTCAATCCTTCCAATTTCTTTGATCAAATCTCGAGATATTAGTTTTTGTATTAAACTACTCGAAGAAACACCTCTAATCTCATCAATAGCCATACGCGTAATTGGTTGGCGATAGGCTACAATTGATAATGTTTCAATCGATGCTCTGGTTAGGTTTTGTGAAAATGGAGCTTGAGCATATTTTTCTACATCTTTTGCCAATTCTTTTTTGGTAATTAATCGGTATCGTTGATTGAAATTCACAACTTCAAGCGCTGATGAATCATCCGTTTGAAAATTAAGTTTCAACTGTTCAAGACAGTCGTCAATGCTACTAATTGGCTCTTCTAAACTCTGAGCCAACTCTTGCCGACTCACCCCATCATCACCTGCTACAAATAATATACTAAATACTCTCTTTATTAACTCATTCACAAATCTTACTCCTCTAATTTCTTCATTTGAATTGGATCATCTTTACTTTTTTGAAGAAAGATTAGATGTTGCTTTCTTACTAATTCCAACATCGCTAAAAAAGTCGTTATAATTTCATTACGTGTTCCGTATTGGAAAAATTGATCAAGAGTCACTGAATCATTATCTGTATCAAACTGAAATGCAGCCATAATCTTATCCATCTGATCTGAAACCGTTAATGATTCATGTTGAATTTGTCTTTCAAGTGGTTCTCGACTCGCTGCTTTTTCAACAACACTGGCCATCGCCTCAGCTAAATCAGTCAGTGAAAGTGCATCTTCATCTAAAGGTACAAATTCTTGATACGAACTTAAATCAGCCATCTGACGTGAGAATAGTCGCGCCCTCTCATCTTGTTTGATTTGTAATTGAGTCGCAACGGTTTGGAATTGCTGGTATAAAAGCAATTGTTGAACAAGAATATCACGCGGATCACCCTCATCGTAATCTTCTTCATAATCTGGACTTGGTTCAATTGGTAGTAAGATATTACTTTTAATCTCTAATAACGTTGCAGCCATAACTAAATATTCTCCAATAATATCTAATTCTAGCTTATTCATTGCCTCAATATATTTAATATATTGATTAGTAATCTCAGTCATGGGAATATCATTGATATCAACTTCCATCTGTTTGATCAAATGAAGAAGCAAATCAAATGGACCTTGAAATGATTCTAATTCAATTCTTAATTCTGTGTTTTGCAAATAATCTCCCCATTACATTCGAAAATTCTATAAAGATTGATTATATTTTGTGCTCCATTTTGCTAAGATATCTACCGTATTCATCGCACCGATAACAGTGGCATTAGGGTGTTGCTTACGCAGTAGTTCATACATTTTATACCCGATACCTTCATCTCTAAAAGAAGGCACAACCGCAATTCGATGTACGATAATTGTTGTCGATGAGGGTGTATCTTCATTTTGAGACTCTAACGTATTTTTTTCAATACATATTAATCCAATAAAATTTTCACTTTCATCATTTTTATATAACAAAATATCAAAATTAGGATCTTCTCGGTATGACTCTAATAGACTGCTCATTTCACTCAAATTCGCTTTCTCATCGTCATAAGTGTAAGAAAGTAACCCTAATATAATTTTTTCGTTTTTGTTTTTTGAACTAATTAACATGGTAACCTCCTCGTCCCTTAATCACTTGAGTGATATTACCATGTTATGATAATTATTTCAAGAAATTGTACATTAAGTTGATTCTATATATAAACAAACACATTGAAAAAAGACATGATACTTCTTTATAATTCAAACTGTTTTTTAGTAGACAAAGAAATATAATCGACTACTAAGAAAACACAATTTATCATTATAAACTTATCCTGTCTTTTTCCAAATGCATTGGCTAAATTTGATTAATTAATTCTGTAATAAGTAATTTAAATCTTGGTTTTACTTTAGTAGAAACTTCAACAACCTCTTCATGATTCAATTCAGCTTGCATACCTGCAGCTAGATTAGTAATACAAGAAATACCAAATACTTCTAAACCACAATGTTTTGCAACAATGGCTTCTGGTACAGTTGACATTCCAACTGCATCTCCGCCCATCACACGTGTCGCTCTAATTTCAGCAGGTGTTTCATAAGTTGGTCCTGTAAACCAAGTATAAACACCTTCTTTAATTGGGAAGTCATTATCTTTAGCAATATCTTTTAATAATTGTTGACCGCGTAAACTATATGTTTCAGTCATGTCTACGAAACGTGGTCCATGTTCGCTAATATTTTGACCAATGAGTGGGTTGGAACCCGTAAAGTTCAAGTGGTCAGTGATAATCATTAAGTCACCAGGATTAAACGATTCATTTACGCCACCTGCAGCATTTGTAATAACAACTGATTCAACACCTAATTCATTAAATATACGCACAGGGAAGGTTACTTTGTCTAAGTCATAGCCTTCATAATAATGAAAACGTCCTTTTAAAGCGATAACTTTTTTCCCAGCAAGTGTTCCATATACTAATTTTCCGTCATGACCTTCAACTGTCGACACTGGGAAACTAGGAATATCAGAATAATCAAGTTGAATAGACTCTTGAATTTCGTCAGCTAAATCACCTAAACCAGATCCTAAAATCAATCCTACTTTTGGTTCTGTGATTCCTTTACTTTTAATATAATCAATAGCTTCTGTAAACATAGTTTATACCCCTTTTATTTTATTTGGTCTAGGAAAGATTGCCCTTCTTTAGTTTGTTTCACTGAGAAGTTATCAGAGATTGTCGCAGCAATATCACTGAAGTAAGTTGCATCTAATTCTTTTGGTTCGTTGATTGCTTTGCTATAAACTAATACTGGCACATATTCACGTGTATGATCAGTTCCAGTGAAAGTTGGATCATTCCCGTGATCAGCCGTAATAATTAATAAGTCATTATCAGCTAAGTGGTCTATCATTTCTGGAATACGGGCATCAAATTCTTCTAATGCATCTGCATATCCTTGTGTGTTACGACGGTGACCGAATTTAGCATCAAAATCAACTAGGTTTGTAAAGCTTATGCCTTTAAAGTCTCTATCCATCACTTTGATTAATTTATCGACACCATCCATATTACTTTCAGTTCGGTAGCCTTCGGTAATTCCTTGACCGTTAAAGATATCTTCGATTTTACCAATAGAAATAACATCAAATGATTCGTCTTTCAAGTAATCTAAAGTTGTTTTTCCAAAAGGACTTAATGCGTAATCATGTCTATTACTTGTTCTTTCAAAATTACCTTCTTCACCTAGATAAGGCCGAGCAATAATTCGACCAATCATATAAGGATCTTCTAAAGTTATTTCTCTTGCATACTCACAAATTTTATATAATTCTTCTAATGGTATTACTTTTTCATGAGCTGCAATTTGAAGAACAGAGTCCGCTGATGTGTAGACAATTAAATCACCTGTTTCAATTTGGTGTTGGCCTAATTCATCTAAAATTTCAGTTCCTGAAGCTGGTTTATTCCCTATAATTTTGCGACCAGAAAATGTTTCAATTTTTTCAATTAATTCATTTGGGAAGCCTTCTGGGAAAACTCGGAATGGTTGGTCAATACGTAGACCCATGATTTCCCAATGTCCAGTCATTGTATCTTTTCCTGCAGATACTTCTTCTAATTTAGTAAAATATGCAGTAGCATTTTCAACTGGTTCGATGCCTTTAATTGGCGCTATATTAGCTAAACCCATCTTTGTTAAGTTTGGTAATTTTAAACCAACCGTGTTTGCAATATTACCTAAAGTATTTGATCCAACATCGCCAAATTTTTTAGCGTCTGCTGCTTCTCCAATACCTACTGAGTCCATAACTAGTAAATGTATTCTATCAAATGTCATATTTTTACTCCTTTAATCTATCGCTCTTGGAAATGAGTTACGATATATTTCTTGTAGTCGCTGTTTGGATACATGAGTATAAATTTGTGTGGTGGAAATGTCTGAATGCCCAAGTAATTCTTGTACCATTCTTAAATCAGCCCCATTCTCTAACAAATGTGTCGCAAAGGAATGTCGCAGAATATGAGGTGACACTTCGTGATCAATCCCAGCCAAGTTAACATATTTTTTTAAATTTTTCCAAATTCCTTGCCGGGTAAAGTGTTTACCACGTTGGGTTAAGAATAGAATGGTAGAATCGGTCGATTTTTTAGCGTAAATTGGATAAACTTCTTCAAGATACTTTTTAATCCAAAAAAGAGCTTCTTCACCGATGGGGATAATTCGTTCTTTATCTCCTTTACCGACTGTTTGTATAAAGCCTAATTCGAGATGAAGTTCATTCATCTTTAATTGAGTTAACTCGCTGACCCGTAACCCCGTCGCATACATCACTTCTAATATCGCTCGGTCACGGATACCATTATTAGTTTCCGTATCCGGTGCTTCAAGTAAATGATTAATTTCTTTTGAACTCAATGTTTTTGGTAAATGTTTGCGATTCTTTGCCCCTTGGATTAAATCCATTGGGTTGTGATCCATCTTTTGTTCTCTAATTAAATAGTGGAAAAAGTTTTTTAAGGTCGAAATCATTCGATTCGTTGTACTCGCTGCAAATCCCGCTTTGTTTAGGCTTATAATATACAATTGTATTGTGTCTTTATTAATATTGTTAATTTCGTCAAGTTCCAGTTTGTTAATAAATGTAACAAACTTCTTCAAATCTCTCATGTAACTTTGGATGGTGTTTTGTGATTTTCCTTGGTCAATCAATAAATAACGTTCGTAATCATCTATTAATTCATCCATTCAATCACTCCTATACTAATCCTTCAGAAAAATTCCTTTTTCCTTCTCTTGTGTAACACGGCCGTTCTTCATCAATCTTCCAACGGCACGTTTGAATTGTGATTTACTCAACCCTAAATAATTTTTGATTTCTTCAGGATCTGATTTATCGTGTAGAGGTAAGAATTTATCAGGTGTCTTACTTAAGACCGCATAAATCATTTCTGAATCATCATCTAATGCTTCAAAAGCACGTGGTTTCGCAGATCCATTTAAAGTACCATCTTTATGAACATGAATAATTCTTAATTGTACTGACTCACCTACACGAAGTCGGTGTTCCATTTCACTTTCATGAACAAATATCTCGAAACCTTCGACAGATATCGCTTGAACACCCACACCTTTATTGCTTATTACTGTTGCACTAACTTCCTGATTCATCATACGGGCTGGTGCTTTGCGTTTTAATTTATTAAAATCCTCTTCTTGTGCTAGAACACCCCAAAAACGGTCTTTATTATCAACTTGATATGTTAAGTATAACTTATCTCCGTGACGAGGCCATTTTTTATTATCTTCTGGTAAATCATCCAGAGATACTACGATGTCTTTATTAATTAAACCAACATCAACGAAAATTCCAAGACTATATATTGATTGAATAACTCTTCCCCAACCATAATAACCAGGGCGTATATTTGGTAATTCTACTTGTAAGATGTTCGTCTCGTCTTTATCTTGATAGATTAATCCCTCTACTATTTCACCATTTTTATAAGTTTCATCAGTAGAATCCTTTGGAATATTAAATGTAATACCGTCTTTTTGGGCAAAATAGCTTAGATCATTTTCATCTATAATTTTTGCTTCAATTATGTCTCCAAATTGAACCATTTAAGCCCTCCTTCTTATAATTTTTACTGCTCTTTAATTTCTATTTTAACATAAAGTCGACATGGATTTCTTCATAAACATCCATTATAAACCTTGTATAATCATTGTTACCTGTATTTTATACGAAAATTCATAAAAAAATGAGCGCCATCAAATCGAAGTTAGAATACGTAGATTTGATGGTGCTCTTAATTAAAATATAAGATTAGATACTTACTGTTGCCCCACGGTAAATGCGTCCACGACGAGCATCTACTGTAACTAATTCGTCAGCTTTAATTGAAGATAATGCTCCTTCAACTGCAACAATAACTGGAATTCCACGTTCAAGTCCAACAACTGCAGCATGAGAAGTAATTCCACCTTCTTCAACAATAAGTGCTCCAGCTTTATTAATTGCTTCAGAATAATCAGCATCTGTGTTTTTAGCAACTAATACTGAACCAACAACTGTTTTAATATTTGCTTCTTCAGCAGAGTTTGCAATAACAGCTTTACCGATGTAGTTTCCGCTACCAACACCTTCACCTTGCGCTAACAATGTTCCGATTAATTGGATCTTCATTAAGTTAGTTGTACCAGATTCAGTTACTGGGACACCTGCAGTGATGATAATTAAGTCACCTTCACTTGCAAAACCTGTTTCTTGAACCAATTGAGTTGCTGAGTCTAACATCTCATCTGTTGATCCTGGTGCTTCGATTTCGAAAGCTTGTACTCCCCATGATAATGTTAATGAACGACTAATTTCGTTATCAAATGTCGCTGCAATAATATTAGCTTGAGGACGGTATTTAGAAATCATTTGAGCAGTATGTCCAGAACTTGTCGCTGCTACAATTGTATTAATAGCTAAGTTTCTAGCAGTATGTCCTACAGCTTGACCAATCGCTTCAGTTAAGTCACGTTTGTCATATTCTTTAAGAGTAACCGCATCTTGACCAACTAATGCTTCTTCCGTACGTAATGCAATACTTGACATTGTTTTAACAGCTTCAACTGGGTAATCACCTGCGGCAGTTTCACCTGATAACATAACTGCGTCTGTACCATCAAAGATTGCGTTCGCAACGTCACCGGCTTCGGCGCGTGTTGGACGAGGATTACTTTGCATTGAATCCAGCATTTGAGTTGCAGTAATTACAACTTTACCAGCTTCATTACATTTTTTGATAATGTGTTTTTGCACAATTGGAACTTCTGGCGTTGGGATTTCCACCCCTAAGTCACCACGGGCAACCATGATACCATCAGAAATTTCTAAAATTTCATCTAAGTTATCTACACCTTCTTGGTTTTCAATCTTAGAAATAATTTTAACATTAGGACGTCCTTCTTCTTCAAGTACTTGACGAATTTCCATAACGTCTGATGCACGACGTACGAAACTTGCTGCAATAAAGTCAGCTCCTTCACGTACTCCGAAACGAATATCATTTTCATCTTTTTCAGTGATACCTGGTAGATTAAGTGATACGTTTGGTACGTTCACACCTTTACGAGATTTAAGAATACCGTTGTTTTGGATTTCTGTTACGATATCACCATTTTCGTGATCGATTTCAGTGACTAATAAATCAACTAAACCATCATCTAATAAGATGTGCCCGCCGACTTTAACGTCGTTAATTAATTGATCGTAAGTAACAGAGAATCTTTCTTCGGTACCAGCAACTTCTTCCATAGAAATTCGAACAGTTTTACCTTTATCTAATTTAACAATATCTGTTGCCATTAAATGAGTTCTGATTTCTGGTCCTTTAGTATCTAATAAGATACCTACGTTTTGTTTAGTTGCTTCACGAGCAGCTTTTAAAGTGTTGAAACGAACTAATTGCTCTTCATGATCACCATGTGAGAAGTTAAAACGAGCAACGTTCATTCCAGATTCAATTAATTGCTCCATTGTTTCTTGAGCGTCACTTGCTGGTCCTAAAGTACAAACAATTTTAGTTTTTTTAATATTCATTGATAATATTCTCCTTTTAATTAGATTTAATTTCCACGATCAGTTAATTCTTGATTTAATTGGAATAGATCTTGTCTAACATGGTGTTCAGTTTTTTCTAAAGTTTCTACAATATCAAATACAGTTAATTGCTCTTCACGAACACCTAAGTAGATAGCTTTTTGTCCTTCAATTATTAAGTCAACAGATCGAGCTCCCATTAAAGTTGCAAAGACACGGTCACGTGCAGTAGGTGTTCCACCACGTTGAATATGTGATAACGTAACACCGCGAACACTTTGATCCGGTGCTAATACTTGGAATTGTTCAACGAAATTATCAACATCCATCGCCCCTTCAGCTAGAACAACTAGAGAATAATCTTTACCTGCTGAGCGTCCTGCTTCTGTACGGCGAACAACATCTTCAATTAAAAATTCTTCTTCAGGGATAATAATTGCATCTGCACCCGCAGCTACCCCTGCCCAAATTGCGATATCTCCAGCGTGTCTTCCCATCACTTCTACAACAAATGTCCGATTATGTGATGCAGCAGTATCTGAAATTTTATCAATCGCGTCTAAGGCGACACTGACAGCTGAATCAAATCCGATAGTGTATTCTGTTCCAGGGATATCATTATCAATTGTTCCAGGTATTCCTACGGCTGGGAAACCTAATTTAGATAAACTTAAAGCTCCGGCAAATGATCCGTCACCACCAATAACAACTAAAGCATCAATACCAAATTTTTCTAATTGGCTAATTGCTTTTTCTTGATACTCTTTGTTTTTAAATTCAGGATAACGTGCTGAATATAACATTGTTCCACCACGTCGAATGTTATGATGCACATCTGAGAGTGTTAGTAGTCGGAAATCTCCTTCTACTAAACCACGATAACCATAGTATACTCCATAAACTTCTAAACCATGATGAATCCCCTGCTCAACGACTGCACGAACAGCTGCGTTCATACCAGGAGCATCACCACCACTAGTTAAAACGGCAATACGTTTGATTTCCATTTTCCACCTCTAATTCAATAATACAGATTGGTAAGATTTTTACCACTGCCGTTATTTTATCATTATTCATATATAAAGTCATATAATTTCAATTCTTTTTTATGAAAGGAACGTTTTCATTTTCATTTTCTTGCTTTAATATCGGTAATTAAATGATTTATTTAAAAACTACTCGTTCCTGACCAAAGATTTCTTTAAGTTGTTGTTGAACTCGATAACTATAACTAATTGTATAAGGCGAATCCAATTGAATTGTTTGTCGATTTCGGTCGACTAAAATGATATCAGCTGGTCCAAAGTTGTCCAAGGCCAATTGCTTCACATTCTCAATTTTTGCATGATCTTGGGTGAAATCTTCTATTTGTATAAAACAACGACGAATGGTATTTGTTGGTGGTGGCATTTTTTGATTATTTTTATATTTACTGACGGGTTTTAATCCGTCAACGACGATTTGTAAGTTGTCGCGCCGGTCAACACCTATCGTACCTTCGATAATTAATATATTATCCTCTCTCAGTAATTGCATACTTTTTTGAAAAATCATTGGAAAAACAACAAGGTCGATGGTGTAAAATTCATCTCCAACTGTTGAGAAAGCCATTAATTCATTTTTCTTTGTTCGGATTACTTTTACAGTCTGAACCAGTGCGATTAGTTTTACTTTTTTCTTTAATGGAGCGTTTACAGCATCAGAAATATTAATAAAATCAGGATCATTATTAATAATATCTTTATACGCATCTAGCGGATGCCCTGAAACTGTAAATCCGAGTGCTTCTTTCTCATGATTCAACCGTTCGATCAGTGAAAAATCTTCTTTCCATTCAATTTTAGGTTCCATTTCTTGAAATAAATTAATATTTTGGCCACTGAATTCAACGGATTGGATCATAGCAGGTAAATTATGTACCAATGTTGCCCGATTTGCACCAAATCCATCAAAAGCGCCAGCATAAATTAATGGCGATATCATATCTACTTTTAATAACTTGAGTGGTAATCGCTGAAGAAAGTTCAATAGATTTTTATATGCTCCCATTTGACTCCGGTCTTCCAGGATATGGTCAATAAGTTCTCCCCTAACACCATTGACTGAGTTGAAACCAATGCGCAAACCTTCATCAACATTAAATCCTGCCCCACTTTTATTAATATCCAACGGTAATAATTTCTGTAATCTATGTTTAGCCTCTTGGATATAATGATTAAAAGAAGTCGATTGCGAGCGCCCATTGTTTAATATCGCTTGATAAAATTCTTCTGTATAATTAGCTTTCAAATAAGCTAATTGATAGGCCAGGGTTGAGTAAACAACGGCATGAGCTCGATTAAACCCATAATTACTAAATTCATATATATAATTGTAGACAACTTTAGCAGCCTGTTCTGTATGACCTTTATTGATGGCTCCATTCACAAAATGCTCTCTTTCCTTTTCCATGACGTCTACTTGTTTTTTCCCCATCGCACGCCGTAAAATATCCGCTTCACCCAGAGAAAATCCAGCCATATCAACGACAATTCGCATGACCTGCTCTTGATAAACAATAATTCCATAAGTCGTATTCAATATTGGTTCTAAGACTTCGTTGACGTACTCGATTTTTTCCTTGCCGTGCTTTCTTCGAATAAAGGAATCAATTTGTTTCATTGGTCCTGGTCGATACAGTGCATTAACGGCGACTATATCTTCAAAGTTTTCTGGCTTCAATCGTTTTAGTACATCTTTAATTCCGTCTGATTCAAATTGAAATACCCCATTTGTATCGGCTTCCTGAAACAGTTTAATCGTTTCATAATCATTCATTGGTATATCTTGTGCTAAGAGATCGATATTTTTATTTACTTTAATATTTCGGATAATATTATCAAGAATTGTTAAGTTTCTTAATCCTAAAAAATCCATCTTTAATAAGCCCATTTGTTCGACATCGTTCATTGTAAACTGTGTGATTAACAAATCATTCTCACGATCTTTGACGGGAATAATCGAATCAAGCGGAAAATCATTAATTACTACTGCTGCCGCATGGGTCGAATTATGACGAGGTAATCCTTCTATAGTTTGTGCCGCATTAAAAATGTCTCGATTAAATTCGCTCTCTGACACAATTGCTTGTAATAATTTGGATTGTTTGACTGCTCTCTCTAAAGTCATTAATTGGTTTTGATCAGATGGTATTGCTTGCGACCAACGTTTTAGTTGATCACTTTCCGCACCAACGACACGCAAAGTATCTCGAATTGAAGCTTTCGCACCAAAGGTTCCCATAGTTACAATTTGAGCGACTTGTTCATGTCCGTATCTTTTTTGAATGTATTTTAATACTGCTTCTCTTTTATTATCTGGAATATCGATATCAATATCGGGCATATTGTAGCGTTCTGGGTTTAAAAAACGTTCGAATAATAAATCAAATTCGATAGGATCAACTAATGTAATTTGTAATAAATAACTGACCAGTGAACCCGCTGCCGAACCCCTACCCGGTCCGATTCGAATATTTTTCTCATGACAATATTTGATAATATCCCATACAATTAAGAAGTAGTCACTGAAGCCCATTCGATCAATGACTTGCAATTCATGATTTAATTGCTGGATGTATGTTTCATCTTGACTTTTGCCTATTTTCTCTAGTTGATTGAACGTCAATTCTTTGACATATTCTGAGGCCGTTAAATCATCAGGCGCTTGATACTTTGGTAAATAGGATTGGCTTGAATCAATGGCCACATTCAATTTTTCAACAAGTTTTTCTGTATTATTCCAAACTTCTTCTAATCCGTTATTAACATACATTGAACGAAGTGTTTCTTTTGGAAATAAAAAGTTTGATCCTTTTGAATAACGTAATGAATGATCAATCGTTTCATTGTCTTTAATGGATTTGAGGATTTGTAAACTGAAAGCTTCGTCTTCTTTTAATGAATTTACTAATTGAGCTATCACTTGTTGGATATGATTTTCCTGCGCAAAATGTGATAACATCTCAATTTCGAATTTGTTGTAGGGATAGATTGTCATTCCCATAAATACATGATTATTTCCGAATACTTGATTAAGATAAGTTACTATCTTCTTTCCATGTTCGCCATCCTCATGAATAATGGCTTGTTCCATCTCACTCAATCTTCCCGATGATATATATACTAAATCAGTTGCTTGTTGTTCTAAATAAGCCCAAACTTCTAAATCATCAATGTGATTATTTTCGACCATTCTTGAAATTTTTATTAGATGATGATAACCTGTTTCACTCTTTGTATACAGCATAAATGGGTAACGCTCATCTTGTCTGATTCCACCAATTAGCGTAATGTTTAAACCAATTAAAGGCTTCAAACCCATCTTTCTCGCTTGTGTGTAAAATTGTAACGCTCCGTGAAGCACTTGATTATCTGCTAAGCCAATCGCATCATAACCTAATCGTTTGGCTTCTTTAATATAATCATTGATTCTTAACGTACTACTCAAAAGTGAATACTCACTTTGAACATTTAATAACATCGGTTCACCTCCTAATCATTCTCGTTAATATCATACCATATCGCTTCTATTCCCTCTATCTTCAAACTTTGAGAGAGAAAAAAACACCTTGTTGGTTTGACCAACAAAGCGCTCAAATTTACTTACAAAATTAACATTGCATCTCCAAAACTAAAGAATCGATACTCATTGTCTACAGCATGTCTATAAGCTTGCAGTATTCTTTCTCGGTTATAGAATGCACTAACTAACATCACTAACGTTGATTGAGGTAAGTGGAAGTTCGTTATTAAATGATCCACTGCTTTAAATTCATAACCAGGTGTAATAAAGATTGATGTCCAACCTGAACCTGCTTTAATTTCTCCGTTATTATCATTTGCAATTGTTTCTAGGGTTCTAACAGAAGTTGTTCCAACTGCTACAATTTTTCCGCCATTATCTTTAATTTTGTTAATGCGCTCAGCACTTTGAGCACTTAAGTTATAAAACTCAGAATGCATTTCATGTTCTTCTAGATTTTCAACAGACACTGGTCTAAATGTTCCTAAACCTACATGCAGTGTTAGTGGAATAATTTCAATTCCTTTTTCTTTTGCTTGTTGAAACAACTCATTTGTAAAATGTAAACCGGCTGTTGGTGCAGCTGCCGAACCATTTTCTTTTGCATAAACCGTTTGATAACGCTCTGGATCTTCGAGTCTTTCTTTAATATATGGTGGGAGCGGCATTTGACCTAATGTCTCCAATATTTCTAAAAAGACACCTTCGTATTCAAATTCAATGATTCGCCCACCATGCTCTAATTCTTCTTTAACTACTGCGCGAAGTTGAGCTTCTTTACCAAATTCGATGACCGTTCCTACTTTGGCTCGACGCGCGTGTTTAACTAACACTTCCCACTCATTACCTTGAGTATTATTTAATAGTAATACTTCTAGATGTCCACCGGTATCTGGTTTTACACCAAAGATGCGTGCTGGAATTACTCGCGTTTCATTGACTACTAAAGCATCTCCAGGATTTACATAATCTAGGATATGTTTAAAATCTGTGTCTTCCAAGGTATCGTCTTCTCTATTAAGAACTAAGAGACGCGAAGCGCTTCGGTCTTCTAGGGGTGTTTGAGCGATTAAATGCTCTGGTAATTCATAATCAAAATCTTTTGTCGTTAACATTTTATTCCTCTTTCGTTTCCATCCATGGGTAGCCTAAGTGTTCATATGTCTTTTTAGTTGCTACTCGGCCTCTGGGTGTTCTTTGGATAAAGCCATTCTGTAATAAGTAAGGCTCATACATATCAATGACTGTCTCTGTATCTTCACTGATGTTTATCGCAATCGTACTTAGCCCAACCGGACCACCATCATACAATTCAATCATTGTTGATAGTAATTTTCGGTCTACGCCATCTAAACCGTACTCATCAATATCAAGAATTTGCAGAGATTCGTCTGTTACTGATTGAGTTATTCTTCCATTACTTTTAACTTGTGCAAAATCTCGCACACGTCTTAGCAATCGATTCGCAATTCGGGGAGTTCCTCGGCTCCTTAAAGCAATTTCTTGCGCGCCATGGTCATCAATCTCAATTTGGAAAACATTTGCTGTTCGATTAACAATTGCTTTTAAATCCTCTGTATTATAGTATTCCAAATGAGACACAATCCCAAATCGGTCTCTTAAAGGTTGTGAAAGCATTCCTGCTCTCGTTGTTGCCCCTATCAGTGTGAACGGTGGCAATTCAAAGTGGATAGGCTGACTTGCTGATCCTTGCCCAATGACGATATCAACAAAATAATCTTCCATCGCAGAATACAATACTTCTTCAATTATACGAGGAAGACGATGAATCTCGTCGATAAAGAGAACGTCGCCTGGATTTAGTTCATTCAATATCGCTAATAAATCCCCAGGTCTTTCTATGGCTGGACCACTCGTTGTTTGTATTCCAACTTCTAACTCATTTGCAATAATCATTGCTAATGTTGTTTTACCTAAGCCTGGAGGGCCATAAACTAAAATATGGTCTAATGCTTCTTCACGCATTTTAGCTGCTTGTAAATAGACTGACAATTCTTTTTTTAATTTGTCTTGACCAATATAATCTTTAAGTAATTTAGGTCGAAGCAGTAATTGTTCTTGCATTTCTTCTGCTTCATTTAACGGTTCGTTTTGTAAAATACGGTCTTCATGACTCATACTCTGCCCTCCTTGTTAGTTTTTAATTAATAATTTGAAGGCATAACTCAAGCCGTCTTGGGTTGAGTTAAATTGCTCAGCCTTTATTGCTTTCTCAACACGTTTAATTTCACGTTGCGAGTAACCAAGACCTTCGAGTGCTTCGATGACTTTCTCATTAATCTCATCTGATGCACTTGTGCTTTGTGATGTGTCACTCTTAGCTACTTCAGAGGCAAAGTCTAATTGCCCTCTTAGGTCTAGTACCATTTGTTGGGCAGTCTTTTTACCCACACCTGGAAATTTCGTTAAATACTGGCTATCTCCCGATTCAATCGCTTGAATTAACCCATCATGATCATCTAAAGCTAAGATAGATAAAGCACTTTTAGGTCCAATCCCGGATACTTTATTTAATTTATGGAATAATTGTTTTTCGTTGGCATCGTAAAAACCGTATAAAGTCATCGAATCTTCTCGAGTGACTAACTCAACTTGACATTGAACGGTTTGACTTAAGTAGTCTTGCCAACGAAAAGGATTGGCTGTAATAATTTTATAGCCAATCCCATTCACATTAATAACAATATATTGTGGCGTAACAGAGTGTAATATTCCTTCTATAAATTCATACATAGTCTAATTACTCCACTTGGCTTTTATATTCACTGTAGCCCGCTTCATCCATTTCCTCAAAAGGAATGAATTTTAATGAAGCTGAGTTAATACAATAACGTAAGCCACCTTGATCTTGTGGTCCATCGTTAAATACATGTCCTAGATGTGAATCAGCATCGGTACTTCTCACTTCAGTTCTAACCATCCCATGACTTAAATCGGTATTTTCGACAATATTTGTCTTCGTGATTGGTTGTGAGAAAGATGGCCATCCGCAACCCGCATCATACTTAGTACTACTTAAGAATAAAGGTTCACCACTTACGATATCTACGTAAATGCCTTTTTCATAAAAGTCATCATACTCTCCCGTGAAAGGTCTTTCTGTTCCTTCGTTTTGTGTTACTTGATATTGAGTTTCATTTAAATTTTTAATTTGTTCTTGATAATCTAATTTAGCCATTATACTCACTCCTATTTTACATATTTAAGATATTCGCTATATCCTTTTTCTGCCATCTCTTCTTCAGGAATAAATCTTAATGCCGCTGAGTTAATGCAATAGCGCAGGCCACCCAATTCCTCTATCCCATCTGGAAATACATGACCTAAGTGTGAATCGGCATCGGAACTGCGGATTTCAGTACGTTTACGGTTCAAGCTGAAATCATCATGTTCAGTAACAAATGATTCTTCAATTGGCTGTGAAAATGATGGCCAACCACAACCCGCATCATACTTATCTGAACTTGAGAATAACGGTTTTCCACTGACAATATCGACATATATACCTTTTTCATAGAAATCATCGTATTCTCCAGTGAACGGACGCTCCGTCGCACTTTCTTGTGTCACATTATACTGTAATTCATTTAATTTTTTAATATTTTCATTGGATTTTTCTGCTTTACTCATCTAAATACCCCTCTCTCGTGTGTATCTTGGATTCGTTTGAATAGTTTTTCTAATGTGTTGTGATCAAATTCGACAAATACAGGACGGCCATGTGGACAATGGTATGGATCTTCTAATCCATCTAGTCCATGAATTAAAGCAATTGCTTGTTTATCATCTAAATAATGATTCGCTTTAATCGCGCCCCGACAACTTTGCATAATAATTGACCGTTCTTTTAATTCTTGAACTGTCAGATTCGGTTGCTTATTCAAAAGTTCTACTAAATCCGTTACTAATCCTTCGACCTCTTCATAATACAACCAATCCGGATAACTTTCCAACTTATAGCTTGTAGGCCCCATCAATTCCAAATAAAGACCTAATTTCTCGAATTGATTTTCTAATTCGCTAATGATCTCCATTTCACTTGTCGTAAAATTGATGATAATTGGCATAAGTAGCTGTTGTTGGATAGTAACATCGACCTCTTCGTTCATTAAGTCTTCATAACGGATGCGTTCTTGAGCCGCATGTTGGTCAATTAAATAAAATCCAGTCTCATTTTCTGCGATTAAATAGGTCCCATGAATTTGACCGACATATCTTAAACTGTAAAAGTCTAAGGAATATCGTTTGCTTTCTTCTACAGGTTGCTTGTTTGTTGTTGAAGAATCGAAGTCATTTGTTTGAATTGTTTCGTTCGTTGGTTCACTTCGCTGATAGATTACATCAGTTGGTTCTCCAATGGAACCACTTCGATTTGTGCCATTATTATTGAGCGCATGTTGCAATTGTTCTTTATAATCCATCGGTTTCGCTTCGGATTCTGTGTTTTGAACCCAGTCCGGTTCGATATTTGTTGGCGGTGCTTTTTGCGAAAAGTTAAACTGAACTGGATTATAATTTGTATTGTTTCTATTAACATTGGGCAAATCACTTTCTTCTAAAGAAGGAATTGGATTGACTACATCTAACGTTTGGTGCACCGCTTGTGTAATTAACTCACTTAATTCATCTTCCTTACTTAAACGTAACGTTTGTTTCGTTGGATGCACATTCACATCCACCAGTCTTGGGTCGAGTTGAATTCGAATAATAGCGATGGGATAACGCCCAATCATCAATTGTCTACCATACGCTTTAATTAACACTTCATCTAACATATAACTCTTCACTGAACGACCATTAATAATCCAATGGATATATTGTTTGCTCGTACGAGTTAAGGTCGGTTTAGATATAAATCCATTGATTGAAAAATCATCCGATTCGCTTTGGATTGAAATTAAATCTCTTGCAAATGCAGGTTGATACACACTCGCAATCACTTGTTGGAGATTACCGTTTCCATGACTGGCGAAAATCTCTTGACCATTGTGGGTCAGTTTAAACCGAATAGCAGGATAGGCTAAAGCAATATTTTGTATGAATTTCAAGGAATGACTTAATTCTGTCTTGATTGTCTTTAAATGCTTAAGACGGGCTGGTGTATTGTAGAATAAACTATTCACTTCAACCGTTGTACCAATTTTTGCTTGAGTCAATCCTTCTTCAATGATTTTAGACCCTTCTATCTCAATAAAATGTCTACTATCGTCATCTTCTGTCATTGACTCGACACGAACCTTACTTACAGAACCAATACTTGCTAGAGCTTCTCCACGGAAACCTAAGGAATTGATATTGAATAAATCTGTTGATTCATATATCTTACTTGTTGCATGTGCCATAAACGCCATTGGCAAGTCTTCGGCAATAATCCCTTTACCGTTATCGGTCACTTTAATTTTTTGAATACCTGCTTCGATTAATTCAACAATAATTTGTGTACTTTCAGCATCTATGGCATTCTCCACTAATTCTTTTACTACCGAGGCTGGTCGTTCAACGACTTCCCCTGCAGCAATTTGATTCGCCAAAAAGTCAGGCATTTGCTTAATAATTCCCACTATATCACCTCCAACAATATACTATAGTTCTTGATTCCATTCGTAAAGTTTTTGCATTGCTTCGATGGGAGTCATTTGATTAATATTAAGTGAACGTAAATCATCCACAATTGATTGAATATTATCTGGTACCACTTCTTGAATGACTTCAGCTTCTCGTTCAGCAAATAAATCTAATTGAACTGCTCCAGATTCACGTAAGTTTTTCGCATTGGTTTCGAGTTCGAATAGAATTTCTTGACTCTCCTCTAAGACTCTTTCAGGTAAACCTGCTAACTTAGCCACATGAATCCCATAACTTTTATCTGCCGGTCCATCAAGAACTTTATGTAAGAATATCAAGTTTCCATCGTATTCTTGGGCACCGACATGAATATTTTTCACTTCATCAATGGTTTTATCCAATTCAGTCAGTTCATGATAGTGAGTTGAGAAGATAGTCAACGCTTTGACGTTTTTAGCAATGTATTTAATAATTGCTTCAGCCAAGGCCATCCCATCGAAGGTCGCTGTTCCTCGTCCTATCTCATCAAATAAAAGTAAACTATTCTCTGTCGCTTCTTCCAAGGCCACATTCGTCTCCATCATCTCAACCATGAATGTACTTTGACCACTTGTCGTGTCATCTGAACTTCCAATACGTGTAAAGATTTTATCTACGATTGGTAGTTTTGCACGTTTAGCCGGAACAAAACAGCCGATTTGATTTAAAATAACACAAAATGCAATTTGACGCATAAATGTACTTTTGCCTGACATGTTTGGCCCAGTTAGTAAAAATAAAGATCGATCATCATCAGCGGATAAAGAATTAGGCACAAAATTGGCTTTTCCAATTAAACTTTCGACAACTGGGTGTCGTGAATCTTCTAATTCAATTCTTTTAGCTTCATGGGTTAATTCCGCACGAACATAGTCTTCAGACTCACTAATATTAGCGAAGTTGACTAGTACGTCTAATGTAGCTACTTCATGAGCTAGCTCTTGTAAGTCGCTCACATATTTTGCTACGTGTTCTCTCAGTGCAATAAATAAATCATACTCTAAAGACGTTGATTTCTCTTGGGCACCGAGAATAGTCGCTTCAATTTCTTTCAATTCTTCAGTAATATATCGCTCAGCATTCGTCAACGTTTGTTTACGAATATAGCGGTCATCATTAAAGTTTGCTGCTTGGAGTCGGCTAATTTCAATATAATAGCCAAATACTTTATTGTAACCCACTTTTAACGTTTTAAGACCTGTCTGTTCGCGCTCTCTTTTTTGTAGCTCTGAGAGCCATTTTTGTCCGTTTTCCAAGGCATCTCTATATGTATCTAATTGTTCATTGACCTTATCTTTTATAATATTTCCTTCAGTGATTGAAATGGGAGGATCATCCACTAATACTGAATCGACGTATTCTAATAATGATTTATATTCATCTAATAATTTAAATGGCGTAGTATTGACATCATGAGCTAAATGATTGTTAATGACTTCTAATATTTTATTGATTCTAGGAATGCCTTGCAATGAATTACGTAATTGATTTAAATCACGTGCAGTTGCATTCCCTAAACTAATCTTTGTTATAAGTCGTTCTAAATCATAGATTTGGCTCAAACTGTCCATTAAGTCTACACGCTCAAAATAAAAACCCATTAAGTTTTCAACCTTTTGATGTCGATCAGTTAAATCATTCATATCTAGCAAGGGTTTGTCTAACCATTGATGTAATTTTCGGCCGCCCATGGCTGTTTTAGTTTTATCAATTAAGTCGAGTAAGGAACCTTTTTTCTTTTGTGAACGCAATGAGCGAGTCAATTCTAATTGTGACTTCGCATAATAGTTCATTTGCATATAAGAACTGAGTTCGTAACGTTCAACTTCCTTTATATGTTCTAAATTAGTAATATAAATACTTTCCAAATAGCCATAAAGCATATTTAAGTTTATTAATTCATCCTTTGTTGGTTCAGCTATCTTCCATGAATGTGTTATTTCATGGTTACTTTCGAATAAAGTAAAGAAACTACCTAAATGTTGTTTTAATTTCTCTAATAATTCGCTATCAATCTTGGAATCAATGATCACCTCTGAAGGATTAATCCCTTTGACTTCATTGACTAATTGATTCCAAATAGTCGTTTTGGTCAAATATAATTCCCCCGTTGAGATATCAATGTAGCTTAAATAATAGCCATTATCACCGATATGGATACATGCAAGATAATTGTTCTCTTTTGTTGGTATCGCATCATCTTCAAGAATTGTCCCGGGTGTCACCACTCTGACGACTTCTCTTTTGACCATACCTTTTGCTTGCTTAGGGTCTTCCATTTGTTCACAAATCGCAACTTTATAACCGGCTTCAATTAAGCGTTTTATATACTCTGTTGAAGAATGATACGGAACCCCACACATAGGTATCGGATTATCAGCATTTTTATTTCTGGATGTTAAAGTGATTTCTAATATTTTCGATGCTTGGATTGCGTCCTCATGAAATAACTCATAAAAATCACCTAACCGATAAAATAAAAACGCATCCGGATAACTTTCTTTAATCTTTAAATATTGTTCCATCATTGGCGTTTGTTTCGTCTTTTTTGCCATTTATATCTTCCTATCTAATTTGCTGATATATTGTTTTAATTGATTTTGCTAATCCTGTTGACGAATTGATATCGATGACAACTGCACTAATAACAGCTTCATTCGAAATTTCTTGTTCTAAGCGCGTTGGCAATTGGCTTGTAAAACGCCGAATGGAATCCTCTTTACGGAAACCAATCACACTATTTAAAGCACCTGTCATGCCGACATCTGATATATAAGCGGTTCCCTGTGGCAGGACTCTGCCATCATTTGTTTGAACATGTGTATGCGTTCCTACAAGTGCAGAGATTTGCCCATCAAATAAAAAGCCCATCGCTTGTTTTTCACTCGTTGTTTCACCATGAAAATCAATAAAAATATGGTTTGTTCTTTTCTTAACCGATTCAATTAACGGCTTCAAGTAATTAAATGCATCAAGTGAAGGCTTCATAAATACATTCCCTATGACATTAATAATAGCCAATTCCATATCATTCACTCTAACATAGTGAACACCTTTACCTGGAGTTCCTTCTGGCATATTGACTGGGCGCACTAAACACTTTGCGTCTGAAATAAATTCGTAAATATTTCGGTTATCAAAAGCGTGATTTCCTAGTGTAATCGCATCTACTCCTGATGACATTAGCCATTTATAGAGTGTTTCTGTAATTCCATGCCCGTCTGCAATGTTTTCACCATTTGCTATCGTAACTTGTGGTTTGTGTTCTTGTTTCAGTTGAGTTAAATATTTTTTTATTGCCTCTTGCCCACTTACTCCAACAATGTCGCCTATAAATAATATTTTCATGCAAGTCCTCTTTCCAGTTAATCTTACCTAGTATCATATCAATATTTTCATGTAAAATAAAGTCGACAGAATGATCCGACTTCATCTGATTGTTGCATTATATTTATCTTATTTAGCTTTTTAAAATTACTTTAATACCCAAAAAAATAAACCACGAGCATTAACGCTCGTAGTTTTAACTCAATTATTTGGCATATTCGACAGATCTTGTTTCGCGAATTACCGTTACTTTAATGTTTCCTGGATAATTCATTTCAGACTCAACACGTTTTCGAATGTCATGAGCCACTTTAGCCGCTTGTGCGTCATTGATTTTGTCTGGTCTAACTGCTACTCTGACTTCTCGTCCAGCTTGAATTGCATAAGCTTGAGAGACTCCATCAAAACTTGTTGAAATTTCTTCCAATTGTTCAAGTCGACGTATATAATTCTCAAGTGATTCACTTCTAGCACCAGGTCTTGCTGCAGAAAATGCATCTGCTAAAGCAACTAACACTGATATCATTGAAGTTGGTTGAGTATCTCCATGATGGGAAGCAATTGCGTTAATAATAACGTCTGATTCTTTATAACGTTTTGCAATCTCTGTCCCAATCTCAACGTGTGTACCTTCGATTTCATTATCTAATGCTTTACCTAAATCATGTAATAAACCAGCTCGTTTAGCTACGACAACGTCTTCACCTAACTCACCCGCCATATAGCTCGTTAATTTAGCTACTTCGATGGAATGTTTTAGGACGTTTTGACCATAACTAGTTCGATAAGCTAATCGACCAATGATTTTAATCAAGTCTGGATGCAGTGAATGAATGCCTAATTCAAATGTAGCTTCTTCACCGACTTCTCGAATTTTTTCATCGACTTCTTTTCTAGCTCTTTCAACCATTTCTTCAATTCGAGCAGGATGAATTCGTCCATCTTGGATTAATTTTTCTAAAGCAATTTTTGCAATTTGGCGTCGAATTGGATCAAATCCACTTAATACGACAGTATCTGGTGTATCATCAATAATTAAATCGATACCAGTTAAGCTTTCGAATGTTCGAATATTTCTACCTTCTCTACCTATAATACGACCTTTCATATCGTCGTTAGGTAATTGAACAACACTCACTGAATTGTCAGTGACAATATCGGTGGATGTTCTTTGAATTGCTTGTAGTATAATATTTTTCGCATTACGGTCTGCTTCGTCTTTAGCTTGTTGCTCTGCATCACGAACCATTATTGCTATGTCTTGAGCTAAACCATCTTTTGTTTCGTCAATAATTAACTCTCTTGCATCGTCTCGAGACAATGCTGCGACACGTTCTAATTCATCTTTTTGTTGTTGAATTATTTCATTCACTCTTGCTTCTTTATCAGTAACACTTTGTAGTCGTTTGTTCAAATCATCTTCTTTAGATTCAATATTTAATTCTCTTTTGTCTAAATTATTACCTTTTTGATCTAAATTTTCTTCTTTTTGAATTAAACGATTCTCGGATCTACTGACTTCATTGCGACGCTCTTTTAATTCCGCCTCAATCTCATTACGGTACTTTAGATTTTCTTCCTTCGCTTCGAATAGCGCTTCTCGTTTAAGATTTTGAGCTTGTTTAATTGCATCGTCAACAATGACTTCAGCATTTGCTTTCGCACCCTCAATACGTTTATTGTCTGACACTTTTTTGATTAAAAAGCCGATTATAATTCCAACTATTAAAGCAACGATCGCGAAGGCGATTGACATAAAGTCCATATGAGTCACCTCCTGATCTATGTAATTTTAAAGTATTCATTTTAGTGTTAAAATTAAGTAAAATAAATAGTGTGCAACCACACATACTATCATATGACTATTTTGTTAATTAGTCAATCAATCACAATTATAAAATATAGATAATTTCAAATTATTTTCTAATAGAAATCTCGGAGTAGGTGCTCAGGTCTATGAATGCTTAACTTTGAAGCTACCTGATGTAAATCGCTTACTATATTTTTTAGTTTTTTGATTTGTCAAATTAAGCTAGACAAAACTGCTTCATCTAAGTAACTCAAAAATACTTCCAACGGTGTTCGGTAGTGTAAGGATTTCCGTGGAATCGTGTTCCGTTTGTGTGCAATCGATGACACA
>NZ_JBGQQY010000017.1:0-42642 GCF_045528545.1 Ruoffia sp. FAM 26254 | reverse complement strand
TCCCAAGAACTCAACCAAGCTTTGTGGTTAATGAATAATCGACCTAGGAAATGCTTAGATTACCAAACACCTTTGGAAGTATTTTTACACGAACTCTTATTAATTGAGTAAATAAAAAATTGTCGCATTAATTATTGCAATTCAACAATTAATTATAACTTTTTATATTTTAATATGCTTTAAAGTTCATATAGAAAGCAATACATCAGATGTATTAACACACTTATTTGTTTTTAATTTTCAAAATATTTTACAGCATCTTGAACAACACCCACGCTTACAACTGTTCTTGCTTGGCGAATCGCATTAAATACTGCTTCGTCGTTGGAAGAGCCGTGTGCTTTAATTACTGGAGATTTTACGCCAAGTAAAACTGCCCCACCTTGCTTCGTATCATCTAGATTGTTAAGTGATTCTTTTAATGAGTCTTTAATTAAACCTGCACCAATTTTTGTTTTTAACCCAGAGTTTTTTAGCGTATCAAGTAACAATCCAACAACACTTTTAACAGTTCCTTCCAGAGTTTTTAAGACTGCATTACCTGTAAAGCCATCCGTTATGACGATATCAACTTCTCCAGTTAAGATTGATTTTGCCTCAACATTCCCAATAAAGTTAATATTATCTAATTGCTTCATTAAATCGAAAGCCTCTTTAGTAATTGAATTCCCTTTACCTTCTTCTGTTCCATTGTTTAATAAACCAATACGTGGATTTTCTACATTTAATACATTTTTAGCGTAAAAGTTAGCTAATACTGTAAATTGTTCTAGATTAACAGGTTTCACTTCAGCATTTGCTCCAGCATCCATTAAAATCACTTGAGGTGATTCTTTTGAAACTGTTGGAATAATTGGCATTAATCCTGGACGGTCAATATTCTTAATTCGTCCAACAACTAGTAAACCAGCTGTTAATAAAGCCCCTGTATTACCGGCAGATAATAAAGCATCTGCTTTACCTTCCTTGACATCACGTGCAGCAACAACCATAGACGAATCTTTTTTCCGTCGAATGGCTCTCACGGGTTCATCTTCTCCAGTGACAATCTCAGTTGTGTGAATGACTTTAATACGGTCATCTTTGACTAAGTATTGTTCAATACTTTCACTATCACCATATAAATTAATTTGGATATCGTTGAATGTTTTTATTGCTAAATTAGCGCCATCAACAATGGCTTTTGGTGCATTGTCGCCACCCATAGCATCGATTGCAATTGTAATCATTTTATCCCTCCACTATCTTTTTATTTCTATCTATACTAAATTTTTATTTGCTGGTTTGTCAACCAATTAATGATTGCATTAATTTCCTGATCTTCTAACTCTAAAGGGTGATTCAAATACCATGTAACTTCATCCTTGGCTACTTTGTGGATATGTTGATCTTCGAATAGATTGGCATACTTAAATTGAGGAATCCCGCTTTGGGCTAAGCCTAAGATATCACCCATCCCGCGTATCTTCATATCTTCTTGACTTATAATGAAGCCATCCGATTCTTGTTCCATAATTTCAAGTCGCTTTTTACCTTGTTCAGTTGTCGGCTTACCGATTAAGTAACAATAACTTTGTAGGTTACTACGTCCGACACGCCCTCTTAATTGATGCAACTGAGCTAAGCCAAAGCGTTCAGCTGAATGGATAACTATAATTGTCGCATTAGGTACATCGACTCCGACCTCTACCATCGTTGTTGCAACTAGAATTTGAAGTTCATTTTGTTCATAAGCATTCATCACTTGCTGTTGGTCATCTTTACTCAATTGACCATGTAAAGCTCCTACATTCCACTCTGGAAACTGTACGGATAATTTTTCTTTAATCGCATTTACATTTTCAATTTGTTCTAAATGTTCAGATTGATCAATGATGGGAAGAACATAGTATATTTGATGTCCTTCTTTTAATTCTTCCGCCATTTTATTATAAAGGAAATCAAGATTATCTTCATCGATTAATTTTGTTTCAATTGGTATTCTCCCTTTAGGTAATTGATCAATGGTTGATACTGTCATATCCCCATAGATTGTTTGGGCTAATGAACGTGGAATTGGAGTTGCTGTCATTTGTAAGATGTTTAAAGTTTCTTCTACTTCAACTTTCTCCATCAAAGCATGGCGTTGATCTACTCCAAACCGGTGTTGCTCATCAATAATTGCTATCCCTAATTGCTTATATGTCACAGCGGGTTGAATTAAGGCATGTGTTCCAATGACAATTCGAATTCTTCCACTTTCAAGTCCATCTAAGATGTCTTTCTTCTCTTTAGCTTTCATTGCACTGACTAAAATCTCGCTATGGTAACCCATGTCTTCAAAAATTCGATTAAAATTCACAACGTGTTGTTTAGCTAGGATTTCAGTTGGTACCATTAAGACAGCTTGATAACCAGCTAAAACAGCAGCCATCATGCCTAGAAATGCAACAAGTGTCTTACCACTCCCCACATCCCCTTGAAGCATGCGTCGCATAGGATAAGGCGCTAATAGGTCATAGCAAATCTCATTGACAGCCTTTTTTTGTGCTTCTGTTAATTGATAGGGTAATTGCGTAACGATTTCCTTTAAGTCATGATTATCATACAAGACTCGAATCCCCGTCTCTTTTTGAGATTGTTGCATGGTAGCTTGAAGTCGCCATTGGTATAAGAAAAACTCTTGAAAAATAATTTTTCGCTCAGCTTCTTTAAACTCTCGGGCATCTTTAGGAAAATGCATTTGATATAAAGCTTTATTTAACGGCAGCAATCGGTACTTATGATTAATATTATCAGGAATGACTTCAACTATTGAAGACGAGCTCGCTTCAAAGGCTGACTTTATCGCTTTAATGATTTGAGTCTGTTTTAAGCCTTTTGTCGTTGAATAGACTGGATTAAAATCACCATTATCTTCATTTAATTTAATAATCTTCATACCTAAGAGATTTTGTCGGTCACTTTGCCATTTTCCAAAGATTGCTTTCTCTTGACCGACTTCAACACTCTTTGCTAAATAAGGTTGGTTGAAGAAAGAAACACTAATAATATTATGCTCATCAAGACTCATTCTGAATGTCAATCGACTCTTACGTCCTCCAAAGTAATTTACAACTGCTGGAGTCACTACCGTCCCTTTAAGTGTTACCTTCTCTCCATCAAGAATTGACTCAAGCGGTCGTGCTTGTAAATCTTCATATCGAAAAGGAAAATGAAACATTAAATCTCGAATAGTATTGACACCTATGGAAGCAAATTTGTCCGTCGCAACTGGACCAACGCCATTTAGTTTATTAATTGTTTCATTCCAATTTAATTGATCCATAATTGACTCCTTTTTGTCATGGTTGATATGCAAAAAGGGAAAAGGAACAATATGCCCCTTTCCCCTTTGAATAGATTTATTCTACTGACATAATATACTCGTAAACAGGTTGGTCACCTTGAATCACTTCAAAATCTACCTCAGAGTATGTTGCTTCTAATTGTTCAATGACTTGTTCAACTAAATCTTCTTTTCCGCCTTCTCCAATGAAGATAGTTACAATTTCGCTCTCGTCATTAATCATATTATCTAAAGTATTGTATAAAGCATTCTCTACAAGAGGTTCAGATAAGATAATTTTCCCATCAACGATTCCCATAAATTCATCTTTCAGAATTTCAACGCCGTCTAGGTTTGTATCACGAATAGCATAAGTAATTTGACCAGTTGAAACCATTTCAATGTTTCCACTCATGGCAGCATGATTATCTTCAATCGTTCCTTCTGGATTAAATGCAAAAATGGCACTAATCGCTTCTGGAACAGTTCTTGTTGGTACAACCACTGCAGGTTTTTCAATCACTTCTGCTGCTTGTTCTGCAGCCATGATGATGTTTTTATTATTCGGTAATAGAATAAAACGTTCTGCTGGTATCGACTCCATCGCTTTAACAAAATCTTCTGTTGATGGGTTCATTGTCTGACCACCTGAAAGAACAACATCAATACCGATTGATTTCAGCATTTCAGTCATACCTTCACCTGCTGCAACAGCAATCACTGCATAATCTTTAGGAGCTACTGCAGTTGTCTGTTGTTGAGATAGAGCTTGATTGGCAGTTTCTAGATCACGCACTTGTTCACGCATATTATCTACTTTAATTTTGATTAACTCACCATACTCTTGACCTAATTGCATAATTTCGCCTGGGTCTTCAGTATGGATATGTACCTTCGCTATTTCATCGTCAGATACAACTAATAATGAGTCACCTTTTTCATTTAAGATATTACGGAACTCATCATAATCAAATTCTTTTTCAACGGTTGGACCATTACCGATACGAACCATGATTTCTGTACAATAGCCGAATGTAATATCATCCATTGACATTGGGTGTTCATTTGTTTCTTCGAATACCGCATGAGAATGCGCTTCTGACTTTTTAGAATGATCTTCAGAGATAATGACTTCACCAGTTAAACTTGATAGGAATCCCTCATAAAGGCAAAGTAAACCTTTTCCTCCACTATCCACTACGCCGACCTGTTTCAGAACTGGTAACATGTCAGTCGTTTTCTCAAGTGCAACACCTGCGCCTTTAACGATTGCTCGCATAATTTCAACGATGTCTGTTGTGTTTTTAGCTGCTTGTTCACCAGCTAAAGCCGATTCACGTGCAACTGTTAAGATTGTTCCTTCAACTGGCTTCATAACTGCTTTATATGCAGATTCTACTCCGCCAGCAAATGCTTTAACAAAGTATTCAGCATCAACATTCTCTTGATCTTCAATCGCTTTAGAAAAACCTCTAAAGATTTGTGATAGGATAACGCCTGAATTTCCTCGAGCTCCCATTAATAACCCTTTAGCTAAGGCTGTACTTGCTTCTCCAACGTGTCCTGAAGTATTTTCTTTTAATTTTTCAACACCAGAGATAAATGACATATTCATATTCGTTCCTGTATCTCCATCTGGAACTGGGAATACATTTAGTGAATTGATTAAATCAACGTTCTCTGTTAAACGATCTGCTCCAGCAATAATCATTGATTGAAATTCTGGTGCCGTTAACATAGTAAGTTCCAACTTTCGTCCTCCTTATAACTCATTGACTTTAGAATTTAGTCAACTTTTACTCCTTGAACGTGAACATTTACAAAATCTAGTGTGAATCCTAGTAAACGTTCGACATTATATTTTACTGTTTCTTGAATATTTTGACAGATGACAGATATTTTTGTTCCATAAGATACAAGAATATATACATCCACTGCCACTTTATTACCGTTTTGGGAAAGAACTACACCTTTGGCAAAATTCTCTCTACGTAAAATTTCTATTATATTATCACGAAAGAAACTTTTACTTACCATCCCTACGACACCGTAGTTATCAGTAACCGCTGCACCTACAACTGTTGCGATAACTTCATTACTTAATGTGATTTGTCCATTTGGGGTTGGAATATTTATTGCCATACAATCTCCTCCTATTGTTTATATCTTAGTTATTTTATCATAAACATCGTTATTATTCACTTAAATTGATATTACCAAACTACAACGGTTTGACAAAGGGAATTGTATTATATAAAAAATTCGTTCAAGTTTATGTTCGATTACAAATAAAAAAGCTAACTTGCTCAAAGCAAATTAGCTTATTTAAATAATATAACGAGATTAAACACGTTCAACTTTACCTGATTTTAATGCACGTGCAGAAACCCAAACTTTCTTAGGCTCGCCGTCTACCATAATGCGAACTTTTTGTAAGTTAGCACCAAAAGTACGTTTGTTTGCGTTCAATGCATGAGAACGAGTGTTACCAGATCTAGCTTTACGTCCTGTAAAGTAACATTCTTTAGCCATTAGTATTTCCTCCATTTCTTGCAGGAGCTTTGTCTCTGCTTTTTCATACCGTAATAATTTATCATATTTTTCATTCTTGTGCAAGAATTTTTTCAATATTTTCCATTTATAAAGCGGTTTTGTTTCTAAGAAGTAATATTAGTCTATCCAAGGTTATAAGTCAAGGTAGTTTTTGGATTGCACCCTATTTTTATGCTGTATGAATTAATAACCTTTTTTCTTATTGTACTCATTCTTAGCCAGTGTTCCGTAAGATAAATAACTATCAAGATTTTCTTTAAAAATCGGATAAATCGTATCTCTAAAATGTTCAACATTGCCAGAGATATGTGGCGTAATGACTAAGTTTTGTGTTTGCCATAATTTTGATGATTCTGGAAGTGGTTCCGGCGATGTGACGTCTAAATAAGCTCCCGCTAAAGTCCCTGCTTCCAATTCTTCAATCAGATGTTCATCTTTCACTGATTCACCTCGCCCGATATTCAAGAAGTAAGCAGTATCTTTCATATTAGCAAAGATTTCTTTATCAAAGAATAATTCACTTTCATCTGTTAAAGGCAATGCATTAATAACAAAGTCCATATCTGAAAGGATGTCTTGGCTACTTTCCATCGTGTATGAATGGTCAAAGGTTTGGATTGAACGGCCATTCGAATTCACGCCATATGTTGCCATTTCAAAAAACTTAGCTGTTCGAGCAATCTCTTGCCCAATTGAGCCTGTTCCATAAACTAATACCTTCTTGTCATTTAAAGAGAACATATTTGAAGCAATGCTTTTATCCCATTTACTTTCCAATTGATTTGTCATCGCTGGAATTATTCCTCTAGCAACTCCTAAAATATAACCAAATATATTCTCAGTAATTGGAACAGCATGGACACCACTCATGTTTGAAAGAAAAATATCTTTATCTTTTCTGAGACTTTCTGGAATTGCGTCAACACCTGCGGTATCTTTTTGAATCCATTTAAGTTGTTTTAAATCTGCTATGTTTTCACTTAATTCAGATCCCCAACCATAGACAATCTCAATATTTTTAATGTCTTCGGGTCTAATTTCATCTTTAACTCTTACATCATAGTCTTTAGCTGTTGCTTTGATTTCTTCTAATTGCCAATCTTTTGTAATGGCATAAACTGCAATGATTGGTTTTGACATATTATTCCTCCTACTTTCTTTCATTCACTCTAAGAACTAGAACGAGTCCTTGCTTGAATGATAGTTTCACCGGATGGTATTTATCGATAAACTCATTACTTATGAGTGCACGTGGATAGCCTATATCAGTAGTTCCAAGATTATACACAGCATTTTGGATACTTAATTGCTCTACAGCTGTTAAAGTGATGATGGATAAGTAATCTGGTAACATCTTTTCAGCGCTAATCTCATATTCTCCAGGGAAGAAAAATTGAAAGACATGATTCTTTTCAATAAACTTTATTCTTCCAACACTTTTTTTAAATCTTGGTTGATAAACCATCCAAATATTCGCTAGCATGTGATCCAAGCGGCCTTTCTTCTCTCCGATACCGCCTAGAATTAAACATTCTAACTCTGGAAACTCCTCTTGGACGATTTCTAAAGCTAATTCCATATCTGTATCATCTTTTTGAGCTGGATGTTTGATAATATGTGTCGCATTCTCTTTAATTAATTGGAATTCTTCTTCTGTCACTGAATCAAAATCACCGACAGCATAATCCAAGTAATAGCCAGCTTTAATAAGTTTTAAACTTCCACCATCCACACCAATATAATAAGTTTTGTGATTTTGGACATATTTAGGTATTTCTGAGACTGCTGGTTTTACAGCACCGCCACAGACCACTACATATTCTTTTTCTTTACTTTGCATCTTAACACCTTAGTTTCTTAATGAATCGATTGCTTCCTTGCGGTTATTGTGACTAAATATGTAAGAACCTGCCACTAATACATCTGCTCCTGCTTCTAAGCATTTCTTACTTGTTTCCTCATTAATACCGCCATCCACTTCAATCTCATAATTGTAGTTATTTTCTTCACGGAGTGCTTTTAGTTGCTTGATTTTATTCAAGCTTGATGGAATAAATGTTTGTCCACCAAAACCTGGATTCACTGTCATAGCTAAAACTAGATCGACATCTGCCAATACTGCTTCGATTGCTCCAACCGGCGTACCTGGATTAATTACGACACCCGCTTTCGTGCCAGTTTGTTTGATTTGTTGGATTACACGGTGAATATGTTTTGTTGCTTCAACATGAACAGAAATAATATCTGCGCCTGATTCAGCAACAAGTTCAATATAGCGTTCAGGTTCTTCAATCATTAAATGACAATCAAATGTTTTATCTGTTAGAGGTCGAATAAACTTCATAACCATCGGACCAAAAGACAAGTTTGGTACAAAATTTCCATCCATCATATCGATATGAATATAATCAGCGCCATTTGATACGATATCTACCAAATCGTCGCCTAATTTACTAAAATCTGCACTTAAAATTGATGGTGCAACTTTCATAAATAATCCCCCTACTATTTTTTCTTTTTATAAACAGGTTTTCTTTGCTCAATGCGTTCCATAATTTGTTCATAATTATTATAACGACTTTGAGCTATGACACCCGTTTCAACTTCGCTTTTAACATTACAACCCGGTTCATTTAAATGCAAGCATGACCGGAACTTACACAATTCTCCCGCTCTAGCAATCTCTGGGAAATAAAATCTTAAATCAGCTTTTTCGATATCCGGAAAGTCAATCGCGCTAAAGCCTGGTGTGTCAGCTAAAAATCCATCGTTAAATGGATATAAAGTAACTTCTCTAGTTGTATGTTTCCCTCGGTTTAAAGCTTCACTAATAATCCCTGTTTCAATATTCGCTTCAGGTAATAATAAGTTTAATAGAGTTGACTTTCCAACTCCTGATTGTCCCATTATGACGTATAAGCCTGTATCTATCAACTGTTTAATCTTATCAATATCTGATTCATTATTATTTAAAGTCACAACTGTATAGCCAGCTGGTGCGTAAACTCGATTAATCTCTTCAACTTTTCGGTCAGCTGCTTCTTGACCAACGGCTTCGACTAATAAATCAAACTTTGATAATAAGATAATTGGTTCGATATGATTCGATTCGATAGAGACTAAAAAGTAATCTAATAAATTATATGAGAAATCTGGTTCAACTAATGACGTCACAATCATTGAATAATCTACATTCGAAATACTAGGTCGAACTAACTCATTTTCTCTTGGTAATATTTCAATGAGACGACTCTCTGACTGACTATCTTTTTCATCAACTTCAATGACTACTTCGTCACCTACTAATGGTTTTTCATTTGTGTGTCGGAATAATCCTTTAGGTTTTGTGGCAAAACTTTGATTCTCTGTCCACACGTAATAAAATCCACTAATTGATTGATAAATGACACCTTTTTTCTTTTGCATAAAACCCTCCTTTTAAAAAAAGGTTAAATCCTCCAATACGAAAGATTTAACCTTGAAACAGTTACTGTGGTATTACATTATTACTTTCTTCATACACTTCACCATCTCGCAATATACGATATTGCCCCGTACCATTTGACGATATATATAAAGTTAATTCAATTAATTGTGACTCTGTAATTTCAAATTCTTCAGCGACTTCAGTAATATTATTATACTCATCACCGATAAAAACTTGAATTGTATTTGGTAATGGATTTTCTTGTTCTTCATCATTATCTTCATAAGTTGGTAAGTACTCAATATATACAGGAGTTAAAGCAGAATTGATTTCTTCTTCTTCAGGTCCCATTGAAACAACCACTGAAATCGTATCTCCAGGGTATAATGACGTTCCACTTTCTTGAGACTGACTAATAACTTGTCCTTCTGGGATAAACTCGCTGTACTCATAACCTACATCTACGAGTAATCCATAACCATCCGCAAATGAATGGACCATATCAAGTGATAAATTATAGAAATCTTGCATCGTACTAGATTCTGAATAACTACCCACCGTCATTGTGATGGGTGTTTCACCAGGTACAACACGTGTTCCGGGCTCTAAACTTTGTGCCATAATCGTTCCTGTCTGTGACGCATCATTAGTAAATAGGTCTTGACGTTCAACGATGAAGCCCGCTTCAATTAGCATTTGACGAATTGGTTCATAGCTTTGTCCCACATAATCGCCGATTTGAACTTGTTCTTCCCCACTACTCACGACTAGGTTTACTGATGAGTCTCTTTCAATCCGCTCGCCCATCTCTGGATCCGTTTCGATAACGTTACCTTGAACGACTGTGTCGTGCCAATTATTAATCACATTACCAACTGAAATATTCTCTTCTTCAAGTAATGCAATCGCTTCTGCTTGAGATAAGTTCTCAATATCAGGGACGGTTACATATCTAATCGTTTGATTATATAAAGCATACGCACCGAAAGCCAATAAGATTACTAATAATACAACAGATACTTGTATTAATAGCTTACTAAGTCGTTTCGGTCTTGAAATCGGAGGTAATTCATCATATTGAGGGATTTCCTCTTCTTCTTGAAGATCCTCTTTAACTTCTACACTTGATAACGTTTGACTTGCCGTACTAATTGGTTTAATCGGCGTCATAATTACCGTATCTTCTATATCAGTTTCTGGATCGAAGCGTTTTTCGTTCATTCGATTCACACTTAGACTCGTACTTAGATCATTTAACATTTCTTGAACAGAACTGTAGCGGTGCTCTAATGATTTTGCTGTTGCTCGCATGACCACATTTTCTAAACTTTGTGGGACATAATCTAAATGTTCTTTCACACGAGGAAATTCTTCTTGGAAATGCTTTAAAGCAACCGAAACAGCTGATTCACCATCGTAGGGAACTTCTCCAGTAATTAATTCGTAAAGAACCACACCTAAAGCATAGATATCTGATTTAACCGTTGCACTTCCACCACGCGCTTGTTCTGGAGATAAATAATGTACAGAACCAAGCAATGTATTAGTTTGCGTTAAAGATGTATCCGATAGGACGACTGCGATACCAAAATCAGTAATCTTCACTTCATTGTTCTCAGTAATTAGTATATTTTGTGGCTTAATATCACGGTGAATAATGTTGTGTCTATGTGCGACATCAATGGCTGATAGTATTTGGGACATAATATTAACGGCTAATTCTAAAGACACAGGTGATTTGTCACGGATAAATGTCTTTAAATCATTCCCCTTAACATATTCCATCACTATATATTGCTGACCATCTTCTTCATCAACATCATAAACTTCCACCACATTATGATGCAAGAGTTGACTCGCCGCCATGGCTTCACGTTGGAAACGGCGGATTGCATCTTGATTATCTTGGAAGTCAAAGCGTAATACTTTAACCGCAACATCACGATCTAATATCAAATCTCTGGCTAAATAAACATTTGCCATACCACCTGAGCCAACAAGCTGGTTAATAATGTAGCGTCCAGATAGTTTAGAGTTAATATCTATCATATCGTTTCACCATCCTCTAAGATTAAAGAATGGATGTTTCCAACAACAATAATCGTAATATTGTCTCGTCCGCCAGCTTCATTTGCTGCATCAACTAAAGATACGGCTAAATGATCAAAATCCTCCGTTTGTTGGAAGAAATCAACAATTTCTTCATGACTCACCATATTTGTCAGTCCATCAGAACAAAGCATTAAATGTTCGACTTCATTAATTGGTAACTCCAACAATTCATAGCCGACATCGGGTGTCACGCCAATTGATTGTGTAACAACGTTTCGTTGAGGATGTAAATTTCCTTCTTCTTCAGTAATCTCACCTGATTTAATTAATTCATTAACTAAAGAATGGTCTTCTGTTTTTTGAAATAAATGACCTTCGTTGAATACATAAGCGCGGCTATCCCCAACATGCGCAATTAAGACAAATTCCTTTGTAATTAATGAAACGACTAACGTCGTTCCCATTCCTGCAAGATGTCTCTCTTTTAATGATTCTTCATATAGATAAGTATTTACATCTTCAATAGCTTTTCCAATCCATTGCGATGCTTCTTCTTTTGTTAACTCCTTCGTTAACTGCTTAAATTGCTTTCCTAAATATTTTGTTGTAAGTTCACTCGCGACTTCACCAGCTTGGTGACCGCCGACCCCATCGCATAAGACAAATAGATATTGATTAAAGTCTGATTTAAAATAATCAGCATAATCCTGATTTGACTTACGCTGTTTCCCTACACTTGAATGGAGCGAAATTTGCATTGTTTCACCTCAGTTTTTTTATTGTACTATTTAATACCTTCTGTATCTTTTTTAACTAAACGTGAGATAAAAAAGCCGTCCGTATGGTATTGTTGTGGCCAAACTCGAATATTACCTTCATCGGTAATTAAATCTGATTTAACATTATCTTTCTCAACAGAAATTGGACTTTGTACAAAATTATCGTGAACGTTTAAAAATGACTGAACGATCTCTTCATTCTCTTCATAAGATATTGTACATGTACTATATATTATTTTTCCGCCTGGTTTTAATAATGTTGAAGCATGATTAATTAATTCAGTTTGTATTTGTGCTAATTCTTGTATATCTTCATATGATTTCTCATACTTAATCTCAGGTTTACGTCTCATTAAACCTAAGCCAGAACAAGGTGCATCTAAATAAATTTTATCATATAATTGACCGTTTGTTGGCTGATGTTTTGACGCATCTTCAACATTTAATGTCACTCTTTGTGAAAGTCCTAAACGTTCCATATGTTCATTGACTCGCTTAATTTTTGGCTGTGACAAATCTAAGGCTGTCAGATGTCCTGTTTCTAATAGTGTCGCGATATGAGTCGCTTTTCCACCTGGTGCAGAACAGGCATCCAAAATTTCTTCATCGCCATTAATATGACCTAAAGGTGCTACTAACATTGATGATTCATCTTGAATTGTTAACCAACCTTCTTTAAAAGCAGTTGAATGAATTAGATTACCGTTAACTGAACGAATACCAACGGGTGATATCTCACTTTCTACAGTATCATAACCTTCGCTATAAAGGGACTCCATAACTTCTTTTCTAGACTTCTTACTTGTATTAACACGTGCAGAGATAAATGGAACTTCTTGTAAACTTTCTAATAAGTTCTCAACTTCTTCATGCGTTTGATGTTTTAAAAAATAATCTACAATCCAAGGACTAATACTGTATTTCACACTTAGACGTTTAGTGAAATCTTCAATCGCATCAATATCCAATCGATCCGTTCGAATAAAACGCCGCAAGATTGCATTTACAAAATTTCCTACGCCCCCATGACCATTCACTTTAGCTACTTGAACGGCTTCATTAACTACCGCATGACTCGGAATTCGATCTAAAAATACTAACTGATATACAGAAAGTCTTAGTAATGTGGAAACCCAGTCATCAAGTTGCTTACCTGATACAAAAGGTGCCAAGTAGTAATCGATCGTTAATTTGTTTTGGATAACTCCGTATACAATTTGGACAACTAATCGATTATCCCTTTCATCTAAAGGTGTATTTTGTAAAAATTCGTCTATCACTACATTTGAAAATTCATTTTGATTTTCAATTTTATCGAGTAGAACGAGTGAGTGCCAACGTAAATTTTTATTTAATTGTTTTTTACTTCGTTGCTTAATTTTCAAAACTCGTTCCTCCTAACGTTATTTATTTTCGAACACGCTATCTATTATATCCTCTGGCTTATTCCCATTCAACCATTGTTCAATTGAAAGTCGTTTTTTTCCACTTTCTTGCCATTCACTAATCCCGTAAAATGTATTATCTCCACATTGAACAATTAGTTTGTTGTCTTCAATTGCAAGAACTTCACCAATTTCGCCGGGTTCACCATTATAATCTACAGGTTCGCCTGCCCAAATTTTAACACGATTATTATCCAACATTGTATACGTCGATGGGAATGGTCTAAATGCACGGATATGATTATCTACTTCTTGAGCCGTTAAATCCCAAGAAATTCGTTCTTGTTCTTTAGAAATTGTTGGAGAGAAGACAACCTCTTCTTCTACTTGTGGTGTTGCTCGGATTTCTCCAGCAAAAACAGCAGGTAAAGTATCTAATAATAATTCTTTGCCAACTACAGCAAGTGTGCCAAATAATTTACCTACATCATCTGTTGCTTTAATTTCAATAGCGCGTTGAGATAGGATATCTCCCGCGTCCATCTTTTTAGTCATATAAATAATTGAAATTCCGGTTTTTTTGTCACCATTCCATAGCGCATAATGAATCGGTGCTCCCCCTCGGTATTTAGGCAGTAGCGAAGCATGGACATTAATTGCACCATATTTTGGTGCTTCAATTAGATCAATGGGTACAAACTGCCCGTACGCTGCTGTTACAATAAGGTCTGCATTTAATGCTTTTAATTCTTCAGCTTCTTGAGACCCTCTGATTTTTTCCGGTTGATAGACTGGGATATCATGTTTTAATGCGAGTTCCTTCACTGGTGTCGGCTTTAATACCTTTTTACGACCTACAGGTCGATCAGGTTGTGTGACTACGCCTACAACCTCCATAGTCGCATCATTTATTAACCCTTCCAAAACTTCAACAGAGAAATCTGGTGTCCCCATAAAAATTATTTTATGCATATACATATCCTTTCTAACTAAAATATTGTGGTTCATGATCAATATTTACATACACACCTTGTGTTGCTTTTTGTTGTGTATTATTCAAAATATCATCTAATTGTCTTTGAATAGTTGTTTTGTCTTTGTATTTTAAAAGTAAATTAAAATAGTAATAATTATTAATTTTCGAAATATTATTCCGATTTGGTCCTATAATATATAACTGTTCTTTTCTTTCGAGTTCAGGATTATATAATTGAGCTTTTAAATCATAAGCCAACTGACTCGCCCTTCCTTGATGCTTACTAGACACTGTCAGTAAGGTAGTAAAGTAATAAGGCGGATAATTAGTCAGATGTCGTCGTTTCATCTCAAAGCGGAAAAAACTTTCATAATCGTGCGTTTTCGCAAATTGGATCACGTAGTGTTCAGGATTATACGTTTGAATCACAACTTCACCGGCTAAGTGCCCACGTCCGGTTCTTCCACTCACTTGAGTTAATAGTTGGAAAGTCCGTTCACTTGCCCTAAAATCAGGTAAATTTAACGCTGTATCAGCATTGATGACTCCTACTAAGGTTACATTCTCAAAATCTAAGCCTTTAGCGATCATTTGCGTTCCTAATAGAATATCCGATTGCCCGCTTGAAAACTCATCTAGTAATTTTTGATGTTGCCCTTTACGGCGAGTTGTATCGTTATCCATTCGCGTAACCTTCGCTTCTGGAAAGATTTCTTCTAAAGTTTCAGCTACCTTTTGTGTTCCTATACCATGAGTACGAATGTGCGGTGATTGACAGCTCGGACATTGCGTTGGTAGGGGCTCATGGTAATCACAATAATGACACTTCATTTGATTATCAAACTTATGATAGGTTAAAGAGATGTCACATCTAGGACATTGCATAATGAAACCACATTCGCGACATAGTAAGTAAGAGGCATAACCACGACGGTTTTGTAATAATACAACTTGTTCTTTCTTATCGAGTCGATCTTGAATCTTCTCAATAAGCTCTGGAGACAATTCATTCGCCGTTTCCCTCAACTCAACTTGGGTCATATCAATAATATCCACAGGTGGCATCGGCATTTGATTGACCCGATTCTCCAGGTGGATTAAGTGATAGTTACCTACTTGAGCTCGTGCACGACTTTCTAAAGACGGTGTCGCACTTCCAAGTATTAAAGGGGCATCATGATACTCACTCCGCCATCTCGCAACATCTCTCGCATGATAACGTGGATTATCAGATTGCTTATAAGTCGTTTCATGTTCTTCATCGATAATGATAATTCCGATATTTTCTAAAGGAGCAAAGATCGATGATCTAGCCCCTACAACGATTTTTGCTTCGCCTTTAATAATCCGTTGCCATTCATCATATTTTTCAGTGATAGATAAACCAGAATGCAATACTGCAATGCCAGTTTGGAAGCGACTTACTACACGTTCCACCATTTGTGGTGTTAAAGAGATTTCTGGTACGAGTAATAAAGCAGATTTGCCTTGTTGTAAGGCTCTGTCCATCAATTGCAAGTAAATCTCTGTCTTCCCACTCCCGGTTACTCCTTCAATTAAATACGTATCCGCTTGTTTATTATCAACGCTTTGACTAATTAAATCATACGCGTTCTGCTGTTCAGCTAGTAACGTTTTTGATGAACTCGCTTGAAATGAAACATCTTTCAATGGATCACGATAAACCACTTCTTTAAATGTCGTAATCCATTCTTTATCGATGGCTGAATTTATAGTCGCATTGGATAGTTCTAATTCTGTCATTAAAGTGTTTTTTTCAATGCTTTCGATAGCTTGATTATTAATGAAGTATTCTAGTATCGCTCGTTGCTTAAAGCTTCTTAGGCTTGTCTTTTCTAAAACATTCATTAGTTGGTCTTTATTTAAGTTTGTTTTAATCATTGTTTTAGTTTTTTGCGTCGTTTGGTTAATAACTTGGTATTCTATAGAAATGATATTTTCTTTTTTTAATTGACTGATTGCATTGGGAGATATTCTTTCTTCCAATACTTTACGGTCAATGCTTGTTTCATTTTGATACCAAGAACCAACTTTTTCGCTAAATTGAATAGGATCATGAATTTGAACGATGGCATCATACTTTGCCTTTAATAAACTCGGCAACATGGCTTGAAGTACTGATATACGAAAGCACTGAAGATACTCAGCTAAATAATCACTCAATTCAATTAATTCTTCATTTAAGAAAACATCATAATCCATAATACTATGAATGGGCTTAAGTTTTCCGTTGAATTCAGTCTCGTCCGTAATATCCACAACAAAGCCTGTTCGTTTCATATTGCCAAAAGGTACTTGAACTCGGCTACCTAGTTTAATCGCAGATTCCCAATCTTTTGGCACTGCATAATCAAAAGAGCGATTTACTTGCTTCGCTGGTATATCAATGACAACTTTCACTATCATTCTTTCCCCTCCTTCTAAATAATTTGTAACATATGACAAAAAACTACTATGAAAGTAGTATAAATTCTTTCATAGTAGCTTCGATTTTATTTTTCTTTGATTTGTAAGTCGCCAGAAACAACTTCTTCTAACGCTCTTCCCACGGGTTTGATTGCTTCGTATGAATCTAACATTTCATGCTTATATAATTGCATTTCATGAGCGCGTTTACTCGCAAGAATAATTAAGCTATATTTTGATGGAATTTTTTCAACTAATTTGTCAACTGATGGATATAACATCATGATGGATTACTCCCCTTTTTGAAAATAATTATGTATTTGTAATTTAATTTGATCAACGACTCTTGAAACTTTTAAATGTTCACTTTGTATTATACCATTTACTTTGTTTACTGCACAATCAACTTCATCATTTACGACAACATAGTCGTAATGTTTCATCATTTCAATTTCTTCGCGTGCTTTTTGCATGCGTTCATAAATGATTTCTTGATTATCAGTCCCACGTCCAGCAATTCTAGACTCTAATTCGTTGAGATTAGGTGGTGCTAAGAATATGAAAATTCCATCAGGCATTCTTTCTCTAACTTTCATTGCGCCTTGAACTTCAATTTCTAAAAACACATCGTAGCCTTTAGACAGATTGTCTTCAATCGCTCTAATTGGTGTACCATAATAATTTCCAACATATTCTGCGTGTTCAAGCAAAGCATCTTCCTCTATTAGCTGTTCGAACTCCTCACGTGAGGTAAAGTAATAATCGACACCATCTACTTCACCTGTTCTCATTTGGCGAGTCGTAGCTGAAACTGAATATACATAGTTATAAATATTATTCTTAAAAATTGCAGCTCTAACAGTACCCTTTCCAACTCCAGATGGACCTGATAATACAATTAATAACCCTCTTGTGTCACTCATATTTACCTCCAAAATAAAACTCTATATGTCTATAACTACTATCATAACATATCTTAATTCTTCTTGAAATAAAATCAAGAAATTTCATGCGTTTCTTTATTGCTCTAACAATGCTTTTAACTGTTCTTGTATGTTTGTCAGTGTATTACTATCTAAAACTTCGTAAGTAACATCATCAATCATTTCAGAATAACCTTCTAACTGTACTGTTTCAACATTCGTAATTATTTGACGATAATCCAAGGCAATGGTCTGAATATCCTTGAATGACAGATTTGTTAGTACATTACCATTTAGACTACTAAGTAGCTTTGGAATGCTCGTAAGTGAATTGATTTGACTAATTTGTGGAACAATCGCACTGACGACTTGTCTTGCTTTATCTTGACTATTTGCTGATTCAATCGCTTCATCAATATCACCAGTGTAAGCTAAGGCCATTTCACCATCCATATTATACGTTTCACCTGCAACGAAGCTATACCCATTTTGATCAAATGTTTCAGTAGCCGTCACGGATACTTCCCCAATCGCATCTATAATATCAGCCAGTCCATTCAAATTCACTGTTAACGTATAATCAATCGGAATCTCTAATAAATCTTGCACAGTATTAACTGTTGTTGATAGACCACCTGTTTGATACGCCTCTCGAATCATTCCTTCAGATTTTTGACCTGCAATCTCAGTCAGTGTATTACTAGGTATATTTGTCATAACCACACTTTCTTCTTCAGGACTTACTGTGGCAACAACCATAATATCAGATTGACCTTCTTCTAAATTATCATTGGCTGATGGTTCAACCCCTAATATTAGCATTGAAAATGGCTCTTTATTTTGAATACGACTCACCACAGGATCTGGTTCATCTTCATCACGTAAATTCACTTGTTCTTCAGGTCTACTTTGTTGAATCACATCTACTGTGTTCACAACGTTATTATAAAAATAAGCCCCCACAGCACCTGCTCCTATAAGCAGAACGATGATGATAATAAAGAAAATCAAACATCCTTTTCTTCTTTTCTTAGGTCTTTCTCGATGGATATTTCGACGAGACATATTATTTTCACTCATAGACTAACCTCTCATTACTCAATTTTGTTTATCTATTGTATTACTTTATATATTTTATTTCAAATTCTTTTGTTTTTAGGATAGTGTTGACAAAGGGAACGTTTGTTCGTATAATATAAATACAAACATCTGTTCGGATAAAGGAGTGACATTCATGGAATTACCTATCAAACCCAATTCTAACCTTGCAAATACTGTTCAGCGCTTCTTCAAACCCTTTTTAAATACTCAAATTAAACAAGATAAACGCTTTATATTGCCTCTATATGAAGTAGAGAAGTTATTACATCAACATTATGTGACGCTTGACCCTGTCGAAATCACATTTGAATATTACAATTCTCAACAAAAGATTGAACAAAAGACAGTTTTAGCTACTGTCGTATCAACTGTTCAACACAATCGTCGCATTGCAATTAGTGAAGTTAATTCAAAGCGATCTTACATATTATCTTTAGAACAAATTCTAACTGCGTCTGCCAACGCTGCTTAGAACTCATAGACCACCAACTGTTTGCACAATCCCCGCAAACAATTGGTGGTCTTGTTCTTTTATATATTTTTTCAAATAAAAAAGTGTTGGCAATTAACATAACCAACACTTCATTTAATTTATTAATCATTTAATAATGATGATGTTTCTTTACGAGATAAATATTTTGTTCGTTTAGGAATAATTAGTTTTGGATTACTACGAGCCATAATTAAGATTACTAAGCCAATAATTAACCAAATCACAACTAAACTTAACCAAAATTCCCAACCATTAATTTGTAGTAAACTAATCTCATTTAATGCTAAAGGTGTTAACCAGAATTTGATAAACATATAACTCGTTGTCGAAAGTAAGGCACCGGTGAATATGTTTAAGTAAGTAGAAGAGTATCGACGGTTATTAAGGGTTTTTTGTGTATATTTTGCGAATAATCCAGCAAAACCAACAGATAATAACGGTAAGACCTCTTCAAAGAGGACTGATAACCCATCCGTAAAACCTTGTCGTGTAAAGCCAACAATCAAGCCTGTCAGTAAAGCAGAAATTATAGCAAGTGGTGAACCATAACGAAGCGCTAACCATATTAAGGGAAGCATCGCTAACCCTGAATAATCACCTGGTATGAATGAACTAATATATTGTGCAGCAACGGCTAAAATTAAGCCTAAAACAATAGCATATAAACTATCCAATAGCATACTTCTTGTACGTTGATTCATTCTATAGCTCCCCCTATTTTTCTTCTTTATTAGGTTGATAATTTGAAGCTTCCATAATAATTGGTAAGACAACCGGACGACGTTGAGTCTCTTTATATAAGTATTTACCGATTTTTTCACGAAGATCCCCTTTTAGTTCACTCCAGTCAAAATTATCACCATTTAAATGTTCTTCTAATATATCTAAGGTCATATCTGAACAAGCTTCAATTAAATCAATACTTGTTTTCATATATACGAAACCTCTAGAAGTAATTTGTGGTCCGACTAAAACGCGCCCTAAACGACGCGAAATTGTAGCTACAACTACAAAGATTCCATCTTCACTTAAGATACGGCGATCACGTAGAACGACATTACCGATATCTCCGACCCCAATACCATCAATAAGGACATTTCCAGCAGGTACTTGGGTAGTCATCGTCATCTTCCCTTTATTGTACTCGATAACATCTCCGATGTACGGTAAGAAAATTTGCTTATCTTCATAGCCTACTTCGTTAGCTAAACGCGCATGCGCGGCTAACATTCTTGATTCACCATTAACAGGGATAACATATTTAGGTTTGATAAAGTTCATCATTAATTTTAAATCTGACTGATTCGCGTGACCAGATGTTTTAAAGTTATCTGTTACAGACTTAACTGTTCCGCCAGCTTTGTAAATCATATCCTTTGTTTTGGCAATGACTGTTTCCATCGCAATTGAAGGTGTTGTAGCTAAATAAACCAAATCACCATCTTTAATATTGATTAATGAATGACGATTTGTCGCCATTAATTGAACATTCTTAATTGGTTCGCCAACGTCACCTGTTTCTAACACGATGACTTCGTTATCAGGCGTGTTATTTAGATCTTTCACTTGTCCGATGATGTCTTTACTTGGAATTTTAATCTGATTTAATTGAATCGCAATATCGACAATTTTGTATAATTGGTCATCTGCTAAGAAAATTGTTCTACCTGAATTTTTAGCAGCATAAAATAATTGCTGAATACGAGAGATATTACTTCCAATTGAAGCAACGATGACACGTCCGTCTTCATTACGGAATACTTCGGTCATATCTGCAGTAATCTTCTTATCACTGACTGATTGAACGGCATTCTCTGCATCCGCAGAATCACTTAGTAAAGCTAAAACACCTGCTTCTCCAATATCCGTTAAACGACCATAATTTGTACTGTATTGTTCAGACGCGCTTGGATCAAATTTAAAGTCTCCTGTATAAACGATTGAACCTTCATCCGTTGAGACAACAATACCAAGAGAACCTGGAATTGTATGTGTGGTTCTGAAGAAACTTACAGTTGCATCTTCAAATTCAATCTCAACATCTTCATCAATCTTGAAGAAGTTCTCAATATGTTGATGCAATCCTTGTGATTTAGCTGAAATCGTTGCTAATTCAATTGTTAATTCAGTTCCGAATACTGGTGCATCAATCTTTTCTAATAGATATGGCAATGCACCCATCGCATCATCATGACCATGTGTCAGGAATATCCCAACGATTTGATCTTTCTTTTCAACTAAGTATGTAAAATCTGGGATGACTGCATCGATACCAAGTAATTCTTCTTCTGGAAAGACTAGTCCGCAATCCAAAACAAAGATTGACTCATTCACTTCTACCACGTAAAGATTTTTACCTTCTTCACGCACCCCACCTAACGGGATTATTTTTATTTTACTCATTTGACACCTCTTTATTTAGTTAGTTTCATTTTGATAATATACTTATCACATTATAGCACAGTTAGGAATAAAATAAAAAATTGCTTCTCCAATATTTCAAATTGATTCGTTATCATAAATCAATACCGCAGTTATTTAGAAAAACCAAAAAGACAAGTTCCCTTTTGTGAAACTTGCCTCTTAATAGTATGTGTTATTCTTTGTCGATTAAAGCTTTACGAGATAGGTTAATCCGTCCTTTATCGTCAATTTCTTGAACGCGAACTTTAACTTTATCATTCAATGCTATAACATCTTCAACTTTCCCTACACGGTGATGCTCTAATTCAGATATATGAACTAAACCATCTTTACCTGGTAAAATCTCAACAAAAGCACCGAATTTCTCAATTCGTTTAACGGTACCTTCGTAAATTTCTCCCGCTTTAACTTCATGTGTTAATTGTTCGATAATTTCTTTAGCACGGTTAATCATTGCTTGATCAGTAGAGGCAATACTTACATTACCTTCATCATCAATATCAATTTTAACGCCTGTTTCATCAATAATCTTATTGATTGTATCTCCACCACGACCGATAACAACTTTAATCTTATCTGGTTTGATTTGAATCATTTCAATCTTAGGAGCGTAAGGGCTTAACTCTGTTCTTGGTTCAGAAATTGTCGAAGTTAATTCTTCTAGAATTGCTAATCGAGCTTGACGTGCTTGAACTAACGCTTCATTTAAAATTTGCTCTGTAATTCCTTCGATTTTAATATCCATTTGTAAAGCAGTGATTCCTTTTTCAGTTCCCGCTACTTTGAAGTCCATATCTCCTAGAGCATCTTCTAGACCTTGGATATCAGTTAGAATTGTATAGTTGTCGCCATCCATAACTAATCCCATTGCGATACCTGCGACTGGTGCTTTAATAGGTACACCTGCGTCCATTAATGCTAATGTTCCAGCACAAATACTTGCTTGTGAAGATGAACCGTTAGATTCTAATACTTCTGATACTAAACGAATCGTATATGGGAATACATCTTCATCTGGAATAATTTGTGCAAGCGCACGTTCACCTAAGGCACCGTGTCCTACTTCACGACGTCCCGCGCTACCCATACGTCCAGTTTCACCTACTGAATATGGTGGGAAGTTATAGTGGTGAATAAAGCGTTTAGACTCTTCAATACCTAAGCCATCAATAATTTGATGCTCTCCTAGAGGTGCTAATGTCGCTACTGTTAATGCTTGAGTTTGTCCACGTGTGAATAAACCAGATCCGTGAGTACGTGGTAATAAGCCTACACGAGAAGCTAATGGACGAATTTGGTCCACTTTACGGCCATCAGGACGGATACGATCCGCTGTAATTAAATGACGCACAACTTCTTTTTCTAGGGCTTGTAATGCAGCGTTAACAGCTGAAAGAACTTCACCTTTTTCTGGGTTTTCAGCATGTAATTCTTCATAATAAGTTACAGCACCTTGCATAACTAAAGCAATCGCATCTTCACGCGCTTTTTTCTCTTCTGTTTTAATTGCTTCAATCATTGCTTCACGATAACGTCCAGAAATTTCTTCCATGATTTCTTCATCATTTTGTACAATCGTTAATTCGAATTTCTCTTTACCGATTTGTTCAATAATATTCGCTTGGAATTCGTTAATTTCTTTAATTGCACGGTGACCAAATAATAATGCTTCAAGCATCTCATCTTCTGGTACTTCTTCCGCACTTGACTCAACCATGTTAATTGCTTGGCTAGTACCTGCAACTGTTAAGTGGATATCAGAGTGGGCGCTTTGTTCAGTCGTTGGGTTAATTACTAATTCTCCCTCTACACGACCAACATTAACACCTGCAATAGGTCCGTTAAACGGAATATCTGATACACCTAGGGCTAATGATGAACCTAACATTGCTGACATTTCTGGTGAGCAATCTTGGTCTACAGATAATACAGTATTGACGATTTGAATTTCGTTTCGTACCCCATCTGGGAACATTGGACGAATTGGGCGGTCAATTAGACGTGCAGTTAATGTCGCATTCTCTGACGGGCGACCTTCACGTTTAATAAATCCACCGGGGATTTTACCTACTGAATATTTTTTCTCTTCGTAGTTCACAGTTAACGGGAAGAAGTTTCCGTCTACAGGTCTACTTGAAGCTACTGCTGTAGATAATACAACGGTATCTCCGTATCTTACTAGGACTGCTCCATTCGCTTGTCGAGCAAATTCGCCAATTTCAACTGACAGTGGGCGTCCACCAATAGTTGTTTCAAAAACATGTTTTTCGAACATGGTATCTCTCCTTTGATTAATAAATTGTGTGTTTTGGAGAACTACTAAACAAATATCAACTCATGACGCGTCTCGTCACAAACTCATACTTGTATAGTAGATCTACCAATATTGATAATTACCAAAACACACACTAATTAGTTTAGCATATTCTCTATATAATTGCGCTCATAAAGGGCAATATATTATGAATATCTACAAAAAAACTTCCATTTCATTACTGAAACGGAAGTTAATATCATATTAACGACGTAATCCTAAACGTTGGATTAATTCGCGGTAACGTGCTACGTCTTTGTTACGTAAGTACGCTAATAAGTTACGACGGTGACCAATTTTTTTCATTAGTCCACGGTATGAATGGAAATCTTTTTTATGTTCGCGGATATGCTCGTTTAATGAGTTAATATCAGCGGTTAACACAGCGATTTGTACTTCTGGAGAACCAGTGTCCCCTTCGTGAGTAGCAAATTCTTTCATGATTTCTGTTTTACGTTCTTTTGTTAAAGCCATCTCATTTCACCTCTTTCTTTTTTATCCCTGATGCCAAGAAAAGCGTTGGTGATTCGCTGAACTGAGCATAGGTACTATATAGTATTCCATGCACTTTTACAATGCTAGATTACCACTTGGTATAATTTACACTATATGGTAAGTGAATGCAAGAATTTTTATTCAATTTCTTCAATTGTTTCCTCTGGTAAATGTTGAAACATCGTTTGAGTGACAATTACAGCAAAGTGTTCCATTCCTTCTGGTGTGTGATGGACTTCATCTTCTGTATACCAGTCAGGATTACCTTGTTGATAGCTATACCAATCAACTTCAAAGGCATTTGTATATTTTTTAGCCGTATCTTTAATTGTGTCATTCACGTTTTGAATGTGCATTACTCGTGAGTTTGTGTTTACAAAGAATACATTCCGCTCTTCTCCCGCAATGGACATCAATTCATCCATTCCTTCTTGATCCAATCCTGCGTTTGTTCCAAGGACCACGACTAAATTCTCTTGAACTTCGCCATCACGTACCATGTCACGTAAGATGTCATTTGCATCCCACAATTGTAAGCTTCCTTGACCATAGATATTTCCATTCCAGAAAATTTCGTCTACTTTCGGTGTAAAGTGTAAAGCGATAGAATCTCCAAAGAAAGTCACTGGCACTTCAGTGGCAAATAATAATTCTTGTGGCGTCAACTCATCGAATACAATTGGATTTAAATCTTCAAATTCATCAAACACTTCTTGGTTCTCAGCAATGAGTTCTTGAAGTTCCGCTGACAATGTTTCTTGTTCAAAATAAATATTTTGTAATGTTTCTACAGGATCTTCAACTTCCAACTCGTTAACGAAGACCGTCTCAAATGTATCATCCACTTGGTCTAAATCTTCATTAACTTGGATAATTGGCAGACTTAATGGATACGTGGTGTTCAATAAGTTAGGTTTCGTCTGAAAAGCTTGATATTCTAATTCGAATAAAGACACACGTTTATTATCTGCTGAATAGATAAGTCCTCGAACAAATAAAACTATTAAGGCGACGTAAGCAATAAAGATGAATAACTTAGGCTGGAGGAATTTTCTCTGATCAATCATATGACCGATATCTTCCGCATCTTCTTTAAAGTTGAGTGAAGAACCAAACCAAATTCTCACGCCCCCGCTTTCAATAACACGGTAAAAAATTTCCCCAACAATTGCTAATGTAATCAGAGATAAGACATTGACTACGGTAATGTTTTCTCCTAATTCACGGTAAAATGCTAAGTAAAAGACAATAATTGGGTAATACCATAGGTAGTATGAATATGACCTTTTACCAATAAGATGCAGTGGTTTTAAACTTAGCCAACTTGTCACTGTCGGTGCCCCTACAGTAATTGAAAATACGAGTAACATACTCAACACATTAAATACTGACATCCACAGTAGATACGTCGCTTCGTTTTGATCCGATTGAGTGAACACAATCCAAATCATTCCCCCTGCAGACAATATTGCTATTAAATTGTATACAAACAGTTTAATTCTAGATTTATAAAATAAATTTAAAATGGTCGGTGTGATGTAAGCTGCAGCTACACCAATTGCAAATGATGCAAAGCGGGTTTCAATACCGTAATAAACACGCGTTGGATCCTCGCCTGGTGTATATAAGAATAAGATGGCTACATGACTTAGCAAAACAATAAAAAGCCAAATAATTCCTTTAGAAGGAATCGATAGTTTTAATCTTTGTAATAGTAAGATGATACCGGTTGCGATTAGAACTGATTGTAAGTGAATCGCATTATACCAAAGATGAGTAAAAGGCGATGCATCTGACATTTGTACAAAATAAGATTGATCCGTCACTATTTGATAAATATTATTTACAAAAAACAACCCAGAAAATATATCACTCTGAATATGTCTTAATTCAGTTGGATATAATATATATAAGCCGACAACGATAAATAATAAGAGCCACAAGAGTGGTATAAAGAGCCTCTCTATCGTATGTAGTAGATACTTTCCGATCGCTTTCCATTGAATTGATGCTTTAACCGGCTGAACTTTCTCAATATTTCTTGCAAAAAAGAACCCTCCAATAACAAGAAATGTATTCACCATGAAAAAACCGCCTGGTATTATGGAAGGGAATAAATGATAAGCAACGACGGCCATAATCGCTAAACCTTTTAAGCCATCAAAACTTTGCACTCTCTTCTGTTGTCGCATTATATTACCTCCTGATTAAGAATGACCTCCATAAATTATTATATAGGAAGCATTATTATTATAAAAGGCCAAATCTACTTTTATCTTAATTAATTCAAATTTTCTCTAATGAGTAAATTATTTTAAAAAAGTCTCAAAACATAAAAAGAACAAAACACTTCAGACTATCATGTAGTCAAAAGTATTTTGTCCTAAATTTAATTATTTTCTTTTAAAGAAAGTCGCTTTAAGTTCCATAACTATATCTCTTAAATCAGCTGCCGCTTCAAAGTTTAAATCTTTAGCGTATTGACGCATCTCCATCTCAAGTCGCTCAAGCTCTTCTTCACGTTGAAGACGAGACAATTGTTTGAATTGAGCTAAGATATTCTCTTCTTGTTCTTCACCTTCAACTTCATGCGTAATTCGAATAAGATCACGAACTTCTTTCTTAATCGTTTTGGGTGTAATGCCATGTTCTTTATTATAAGAGATTTGAATCTCACGACGACGCTCAGTTTCTTCAATAGCTTTTGTCATTGAGTCCGTCATTTTATCTGCATACATAATAACATGCCCATTCTCGTTACGAGCCGCACGCCCAATCGTTTGGATTAATGCACGCTCACCTCGTAAGAACCCTTCCTTATCCGCATCTAAGATGGCGACTAATGACACTTCTGGTACGTCAATCCCCTCTCTTAGTAAGTTAATACCAATAAGGACATCAAAGATCCCTAACCTTAAATCACGAATAATCTCCGTTCTTTCTAAAGTTTTAATATCACTATGTAAGTATTTGACTTTAATATCGACTTCTTTAAGATAGTCCGTTAAGTCTTCAGACATTTTTTTCGTCAAGGTCGTAATAAACACACGTTCATCACGCTCAGTTCGTTTCGTAATTTCTTGAATTAAATCATCAATCTGACCCTTAATTGGTCGGACTTCAACAACTGGATCTAATAAACCAGTTGGACGTATAATTTGCTCAACATATTCGTCATCAGTATGTTCTAATTCATATGGACCTGGTGTAGCTGAAATATAGATGATTTGGTTGACATGCTTTTCAAACTCTTCTAACCTAAGTGGTCTATTGTCTAAAGCACTTGGTAATCTGAAGCCATAATCAATTAATTGTTGCTTCCGAGCTCTGTCCCCATTATACATCCCTCGAATTTGTGGCATCGTCATATGTGACTCATCCACTACAATCAAGAAATCATCTGGGAAGAAGTCAATTAACGTATAAGGTTGCTCTCCAGGCGCACGCCCGTCCATATGTCTTGAATAGTTCTCAATCCCATTACAATACCCCATCTCAAGGAGCATTTCTAAATCATAGGTCGTCCGTTGCTCTAAACGTTGTGCTTCTAAGAGTTTATTCTCAGAACGCAATTCTTCTAATCTCTCTTCTAACTCCGCTTTAATCGTAGTAACAGCTTGTAATGTTTGATCTTGGTCAGCCACGAAGTGAGTTGCGGGATAGATAGGATAATGATCGACGTCATTTTTAATCTCGCCTGTCATTACATCTACTTCGCGAATTCTATCAATTTCGTCACCGAAAAATTCAATTCGAATCACTTCACTATCACGCGAAGCTAAGAACACTTCAACCACATCTCCACGGACTCTAAAAGTTCCCCGCTGAAAGTCAATGTCATTTCTAACAAACTGCATGTCAATTAGCTGACGCAATACTTCTTCGCGCGATACTTCTTGCCCTTTTCTAATTGATAAAACTTGATTACGATACATCTCTGGATCCACTAACCCGTAAATACAAGAAACTGATGCGACAACAATAACATCTCGCCGCTCCAATAATGCGGATGAAGCGGAATGTCGTAGCTTATCAATTTCATCATTGACCATTGCTTCTTTTTCAATATATGAATCCGATGATGGAACATAAGCCTCAGGTTGATAGTAATCATAGTAAGACACAAAGTATTCGATTGAATTCTCTGGGAAAAACTCTAATAATTCACTATACAGTTGACCTGCTAAAGTTTTATTATGAGCTAAAACTAAAGTAGGTTTATTTACTTCTTTAATTACATTGGCAATCGTAAACGTCTTTCCTGTACCAGTTGCACCTAATAGCACTTGTTCTTTTTCACCATTATTTAATCCATTAACTAACTCTTTAATTGCTTGAGGTTGATCACCGTTTGGCTCATACTGAGATATTAATTTAAATTTATCCATTTACTGCCTCCTCATTAACCGAACATTTATTCGCTTAAACCATAATACTCTATAATGATATAAAATTCTACTTCTTTGTTTCAATATGTTTATATAAGTGTTTAAGCAATCTTCTCTTATAATTTCAGTTTAAAACAAACAAAAAAAGATTGCATCACTCTTCTATTTTATTGTATAATAATTTTTGTTGACTAAGTTAGCAAATGCTTATATACTAGACAAATGAAATCAGTAAGAAAGAGGTGACACCAATGGCAAACTCTAAATCAGCTATTAAACGTGCTCGTCAATCAAGTGTAAAAGAACAACGTAATACTGCACAAGTTTCGAAAATGCGTTCATTAATCAAAGATTTTCGTAATGCAGTAGAAACTGGTGAAGGTGACGTGAATGAATTATTCGCTAAAGCTTCTAAACAAATTGACCGTACTGCAGGTAAAGGATTAATCCACGCAAACAAAGCAGCACGTAACAAATCTACATTAGCAAACTTAATGAATAAATAATTAAGATACTTTATCTTGATTACAAAAAAACGAAAATGAACTTTAAAAAGTTCATTTTCGTTTTTTTTTTATAAAGAAGTTAACTTTGATAATAAGATATAAAAGTGAGTCTCTTTATCCCCGACACCTGTCTTCATTCTAAAATCTACTTCTGCCATCTCAACATAAAAATTAAGTAATTCTGATAATTGCAAGGATCTTCCTGATGTTAGTGCAAGCTTCACTCGATATGGATGAATGCCTAACTGTTTCGCAATGTCGGCTTGATTCATTCCTTGTCTACCCAAAATCATTGACTGGACAATCACTCTAAATTGAGAAACCATTAATGCGTGTAAAGCAATTGGTTCATGACGCATTAATAATAAGTCTTGGTAAATTTGAATGGCTTGTATAATATTTTTATTCGCTACGGCATTGGTTAATTGGAATACGTCTGATTCAAGCGTACGTGGAACAAGTGATTGGACAGAATCGAGTGTGATTCTACCTTCAGTTTGTCCAAATATTTCCAGTTTATTCACTTCTGTCATTGCATTAGTTAGTTGATAGTTTACCCTAATTAACAATTCCTCAACAGCCTCACGTGTAAATGAAATATCTAAATTATTAATATAAGATTGAACATACCGCCCTACTTGACCTTCATCGAGCTCTGATATATCGACCATTTTCGTTTGTTTATTAAAACTTTTAGTCAGTTTCTTTCGCTTATCTAAGGATGGATTTTCAACATTAAAGATTAAAATAGTTGCTTGGTTCGGATTTTCTAAATAACCCAGTAATCGTTTTTGTTCAGAATCACTTAATTTATTCTTACTTTGTGAATTTAAAAACGTTGCATTCGACACAACGAGCACTCGATAATCAGAGAAAAAAGAAAACATCTCTGCTTCATCCAAAACGTCATTCATCGTCACTTCTTGTAAGTCAATTCGTGAGATATCTAAAACATCGATCCCGCCTAATTGTTGAAATAAGCCTTCCATAAACTGGTTTTTGAGGTAATTCTCAGATCCGACAACCGTATAGATTGGATCAATTTGTTTCTTATTGATTTGTTGCATGACTTGTTGGAACTCCATCTTTTCCCTCCTTCATATAAAATAAAACGAACATCACCAAAGTTTAATACATCAAGGTAATATCCGTTTTATTATCATAATCTTTTACTTTTGAATTTTTACTACCCAGTTATTTGCCGTATCTGAAGAATTAAGTAAAGATGGTGTATCTTCTGCTTTCTCATTACGTTCAATAAGTTTTCCTTGAATAGGTGATGGTATTTCAATCGCAGCTTTAGAAGCTTCAACATTAATAATTGTATCATCAACATCAATGTTTCCTAATGAAGCGATATTTGCATATGAAATATCTCCTGCTTCATCTTGCAATTCAGGCGTTAAACCAATCGTTACAATATTCTCTTCTTCAGTCATCCATAAATTCTTATTTAATAATTCCAATATTAATCACCCTTCTAAATTTAATAACTAAAATCATCTTCCATACCAAACATATAGCTTCGGTGATGATATTTCATTGATAGAACTAAACCAATCCCAATCATGTTTCCTAGTAAAGCCGAACCACCTTGAGAAACAAATGGCAGTGGAACCCCCGTGATTGGTAATAAACCAATCGCCATTCCGATATTCTCTAGAACGTGGAATAAAATCATTGATATAACACCTGCAGCAATATATGAATAAAACTCATTACGTGTTTTAAAGCAGATTTGTACGATTTGATAAATTAAAATGAAATAAACAAAGAGTAAAACTGAGCTTCCTAAGAATCCGAAGTTTTCAGCGATAGTCGTAAAGATAAAGTCAGATTCACGAACCGGTACGGTAACTTGTGAAACCCCAAAGCCTTTACCACTCAATTGACCCGATCCAACAGCTTTAATACTTTGAGCTAACTGATACCCACTCCCTTGTGTGTTTTCAAAGGGTCGTAACCAGTCTAAGATACGGTTAATTTGATATTCTTGAACAAGATTATTATCTATTAGAAATTCCGGGAATTTCTCAACGACAATAATAATTCCTCCCGCAACAACAATAACGGTTGTTGCAATTGGTGCAAGAATTTTCCAGCTGATTCCTGACATGAGAATAATTCCAGCAGTAATCGACATGATAACTAAGTTTGTTCCTAAGTCGTTTTGTAACTGAATTAAAATCATCGGTGGTGCAGCGAACATCAATATTTTTCCTAATTGCATAAAGTCTGATTTTATCGTACGGTTAGGGTATTTATTATTATGCTCAGTGACAACACGTGCCATAAATACTATATAAGCAGGTTTGAAAAGCTCTGAAGGTTGAACCGATAGCGAACCGATTCTTAACCAACTTGTCGCCCCTGTATCGGCTAATTCTCTATCATAGAAGAACAGTACTAATAATAATAGTAGTAAACCGAATCCGTATAAATAATTGGAAAGCTTCCAATATTGTTCACTATCTAATTGCATCGCCGCAATAACAGCAATCGTACCTACCCCATACCATAAGGCGTGGAATAAAGTTGGAACGAGGTCTCCCCCTTCAATGAGTGTTGTTGTTGAGTATACACTTAACAATCCGATGATTGCTAAGACCATAACATTTAAGATAATGCCGTAATCGATGCGGTTCTCATTATCTCGACGTATTTGTCTAATAGATGTCATTCATTTCACCTTTCTTTATTACTTGTTTGTAAAATTCTTATATATCTTATTGGTCAATTCAAACTGATTTGAATTTGCTTGTCTAAAGTTATCACTATATGAGACAAATGATTGGTACTTACTAGTTTCTTCAACCAATTGCCAATAACTTTTCTCTTTAAAATCATGATAAAAGACATTGATGTAAGCTCCTATGGAAATAACCATCGCATTTAAATATAACCAAATGATCGCAACCATGAATACTCCAATCGTGCCCCCACCAACATTACCTCCAGCAAATCTCATATAAACATTGAATAACTGAGATACTAAGATAAAGCCTAGTAAGGCAAATACTGTACCAGGTATTGCATATTTGATCGGCCATTTAACATTTGGCATAAATTGGTAAATTCCAATTAATAGAATAAAAATACCTAGCAAACCTAAAATCCAGCCCTGATTCACAAAAAAATCCAATAAGAAAAATTGAATACCAAATACTTCCTGAATATAGTCAATAATTGTCTCGCCGAATACAAGTGCAAATGTAAACGTAACCAACGCAATGACGATGAGTAAAGTAAATACATATGCAAATAATCGTGCGATAAAAAAGTTTTTTCTAGGTACAGTTTTATATATTGTATTTAGAACACGTTGCATGGTATTAAATACATTCGAAGCTGGCCATAATGAAATGATTAAACTTAGCGAGAACAAACCTGAACTTGTACCTGTTAAGTAAGTCTCCAATAAGGGAATAATCGCTACCTCGACTTCATCTGGTAATGCTAATTGAATTGTGTCAATAATTTGTGCTTCTGAAAAAGGAAGTATAGCAATAATATTTGATAATGCAAGCATTAACGGCACTAACGCCCAAATAACATAAAATGATAATTCAGCAGCATAACTTCCAAAAGCCAACTGTTGATTATTAATTTGGAACGTCTTCATTAGCTTATTAAATACCGAAGGTTGATCCATCTCTATCAGACCTTTCAATTCATTTTTATAACTACATAAGATTATCACATATTATATCATTTTGCACTTTAAGAATCTGTAATAATCTAGACTTTTTATATTTTCCTTTAATTTCTTAGACACACGTGTTTTCTATAGTATAATGGATTCAGAACAATTAGGAGGTAAGGCATGAGTAAAGGAGTAACATTTTATTTTGTACGCCACGGTGAAACATATTTCAATTTCTATGGTCGAATGCAAGGATGGTCTAATGCATTATTAACCGAAGAAGGAATTAAAAATGTTCATCGCAGTGGTAGAGGTCTAGCCGATATTGAATTTGATGCTGTATATACGAGTGATTTAAAACGAACAATTGATACAGCTTCAATTATTTTAGAAGAAAATCATAATAATGAGCACTTAGAAATCGAACAAATGCCAGAATTTCGTGAAGTTCACTTTGGGTCTTTTGAAGGCCTTTCTGCTGCTGAAGTTTGGCCAGAAGTTGAGCAAAGGGTAAACATCAAACACGGGTTGCCTGAAGGAACTGAGAATCAAATTCAAGATATTATGAATATGTTCAAAGAAGCAGATCCATATCACTTTGCAGAAAACTATACTGAATTTTGGAATCGTGTTGAATCTGGTTTACTAAAATTATTAAACCGCCACGCTGGAACGGACCAAAACATTTTAGTTGTGTGTCACGGTATGACAATTCGTAATTTATTGCATGGTTTAGTTGCTGATTTCGATGAAACTGAACCATTACAAAATGCATCCGTATCTATTGTTAAATATCAAAATGGACATTTCGAGATGCTAGCATATAATCAGGTTGACCACTTTAAAGATGTTGCTGATGAAGCAGCAAATGACTAGTCAAACTATTGTAAACAATTAAAAGCGCAGGACTTGGGAGTTGATTCCCTTGTCCTGCGTTATTTTTATGCCATACTTCCTTGCATTTGATACATTTGCGTATATGTGCCTCCCAGATCAAGTAACTCTCTGTGAGTGCCCCTCTCTTGGATATGTCCGTTGTCCATGACGATGATTTGATCTGCATCTTTAATGGTTGAAAGTCGGTGCGCTACAATAAAGGTCGTACGTCCTTCTTTTACAACTTTCATCGCATGTTGAATAATTTCCTCAGTTTCAGTGTCAATATGTGAAGTTGCTTCGTCAAGTATCAATATTTTTGGATTATTGGCTAAGGTACGAGCAAAGGATATCAATTGTCTCTCCCCTGAAGAAAAAGCTTGTCCTTTTTCCACAACTTCCGAATGAATTCCTTTTTCTAATTTATCAATTAATGGTTGTGCTCCAACTTTGATAAGTGCATCGAGGACCATTTCATCGGTTATCTCTGGATTATTCATACTGATATTTGTCGCAATCGTACCAGAAAATAAATACGGTTCTTGCAAGACAATCCCCATTTTTTCTCGAATGCTTTCTCGATTATATTCTTCAATATTTTGACCATCTATGATTACTTGGCCTTCTTGTGGATCGTAAAAGCGAAATAGTAAGTTAATAATCGAACTTTTACCGGACCCTGTGTGTCCGACTAAACCGATGGTCTCACCTGCATTAACATGGAAATTTAATTGATGCAATACATTATTGCCTTCTTTATATGCAAAGGTCACATCATTAAACTCAACATTTCCTTGAGTAACTATTAATTGTTTGTTGGAATCTTTCTCTACCGGAGTATCTATTAACTCGAACACTCGTATTCCTGCGGATAAAGCTTGTTGCAATATTGTAATCAAACGAACAATCATAGTAATAGGATCAAATAATCGTTCAACATAATTGATAACAATATATAAGGTTCCAATCGATATTGATAATATGCCATTTGTGAACTGCGTTCCTATATACAACATCACAAGTAAGGTCACAATACTCTTAAAGAGTCCGGACAAATTCCAAGCAAAAAACGCTTCGTACTTTAAGGATTCTTTTCTAGTATTTAGCCAAGTTTGATTGACTTGCTCAAACTCTTCAGCCATATGCTCTTGTTGATTGAACACTTGAACAATCGACACACCTTGAACAATTTCAGCGATTTTACTATTCAGTTCACTGACCGATTCTCTCCATAAAGTATTGATTGGTTGAATTTTTTTAGAGAAAGCCATTTGCCAAACGACGATTATTGGTATGAGTAGTAATAACCAACTTGCTATCGTCGGGCTGACAGCAAACATACCAATATATACACCTAGAATGGTCATTGTATTAATGAGTATTTGAGTCGTAAAATTTGCAAAAAAGTTCTCTCTTAAAACCTCTGTGTCATTGACGATTCGAGCAGATATCTTTCCAGCTGGAATATCATCAAAATAACTAACCGGTAACTTTTGCATATGCTCGTGAGCTTCATCTCGAATTACTTTACTTAGCCGATTCGATCCATTCGCTAAAAGCAAATATCCCACATAACCAAGAATCGCTGAGATAAATGTAATAATAAGATAAAAGCCAAATTGTTCCGTAATAAAGGTAATATTAACAGTCTCTTCGTTCGCAACGGATAGGGACACATAATCAATCATTTTACTTGCAATAATTGGTGTATATATTGAAAGTCCTGTAGAGAAAATCAACAGAATGAACCCTGATAACAAGAGTTTCCATTCATAACGTAAGTAACCAAGTAGTCTAGTGAATGTTTTCATTCTCAGCGCCCCCTTCTGATTGTTGTTTGTTGAATTGTTCATAATACCAACCTTCGTTCGCTAATAATTCTTTCGGTGAGCCGTATTCAACGATGCGTCCATCGTCTACAACTATAATCATGTCCGCTTGATTTACCGCAGAAAGCCTATGTGTGACAATAATGTTTGTCTTATCCCCACGGATACTTTGAACATTTGTAATGATGGCTCTTTCAGTCTTTGCATCAACCGCTGAAAGTGAATCATCTAATATTAATAACTCTGGTTCTTTAATTAGCGCTCTGGCAATCGATACCCTTTGTTTTTGTCCTCCAGATATCGACACACCTTTTTCTCCAATTAACGTTTTAAGCCCTTCTGACATACGCTCTAAATCTTTTGTAAAGGCCGCATTTTCAATCGCTTGGGCCAATTGATCTTCCTCATTAGCTTCACTATTTCCAAACATTATATTATATTTTACAGTTTGAGAAAAAAGTATGTGTTCCTGTGGCACATAGCCAATCATCGCTTCTAAACTTTCCCGTTGATATTCATGAATATCTCGACCATTGAGTTTGATTATTCCAGATCCGCTAATTGGATACTGTCTTAATAATTGTCGAATAATCGTCGTTTTCCCGCTCCCGGTCTTACCGACAATTCCCAACGTTTCTCCTCGTTGAAGCGTAAAATTGAGATTTTTAATTGTCTCTTTAACATCCTCTTTATATTTAAAGGAATAATCTTGAAACTCAATGCTTTCAATCGAATCAAGCGTCAGATGACCGTCTGCTTCCATGAGATCATTCGCTTTGATTAAATCATTGAGCTTCTCAAATGAAACTTTACCTTGTTGGTAAATAACAACTATTTCTGTCATTCCCCAAATCGTTCCATTTAACATAGCTAAATATAATTGGAAAGAAACTAATTTACCCACTGATAATTGACCTAAATTCACTAAATAACTACAATACATGAGTCCGATGGCGATACTTAACCCACCAAAGGCTTTAGCAATTTGACCAAATAAGCCGTTCACCATCGCCAAATGATTCGCCTTATCGACAACTTTCTGTGTTTTTTCTTGAAATCTCTTTTGTTCCAAATCTTTCCGTCCATACGCTCGCATCACACGAACGCCATCAACCACTTCTAACACTTCATTACTCAATTCAGCTACAGAATCTCTAATAGCATCATAACGCTTATCCACTTCTTTACTAAGGAAATAAATAATAACACCAAAGATCAGTAGAGGAATCAAACTAACTAAAGTGACTTGCCAAGAAATCGTAAAAATCATAACTGCAAGGAAACTTAGTAATAACGCTCCGTCTCCCAATACAATCATTAAACCATAACCTAGTAACATTCCTATCGTATCGATATCTGACGTCATTCGTGTCATCAAATCGCCGGAACGAAAAGCTTCATAAAAAGAAGCACGAAAGCCAAGTAAACTTTTAAAACCAGTTTGTCTTAATTCTTTCTGGAATTGATATGACTCTCCGAATAAAACTCTAAACCAAGTCACATCCCCCGCATAAATTAATATCATTAATATAAATAAAAAGAATAAATATCGCACTAAGACAGCTTGAGTTAATTGATTTGTTACAATATCATCGATAAAGAGTTGAATAATATAATTTGGGAAAATATATAATATACTGGTAAGAACTGCTGTCATACCACCAAATATATATTTTCCAGGGTGTTTCTTAATGTAATACCACATTGACTGAAGCATAGTTTCCCAACTTTCCTATTAAAATTTGCACAAAAAAAAGATATTTTATCACCACAATTAAGGGCTCATAAAATATCAGCTGTAGAATTACATACTTAGACATCCTTGATCTAATTGTCTAGATGAAAACTCTAATATTATGAACGATTAAAGGTGATGTCATTTTAAATAAATTCGAACTTACTTGAACTGCTTGTTTCATCTGACATCCTCCTTTCATGTTTTCTAAAAATAAGATTACACGATTTTTAACTAAAAGTAAAGCAGTTTCTAATCTGGATTTAATATTTTTTTGGATATGTATGTGCTTGTGTCCTTGAGATAGTCTCCAGGATATGATATCACGAATAATGTCCCTGACATTGTCTCTAGGATATGTAAAATCAAAATATAAAACAAAAAACTCAGCAATGATGGCAAATCTAGCCACAATCACTGAGTCGTTAGTTTTTAATTTCTCAAAATCCATAAAATACTTAAAATATATCATTCATTGAATAAATACCAGGGTCGGCTTGATTAATTAAAAATTCTGCCCCTGCCATAGCCCCTCTGGCGAATAACTCTTTTGATCCAGCACGATGAGTAATTTCAAGCATTTCTTGATTATTTGCAAAAATAATCGTGTGTTCACCTACAATATCGCCACCACGAATCGCATGTAAGCCAACTTCTTGGTGTTCTCTTGCTTCGCCAATACCTTCACGTCCATATACTTTTGTTGCACTTTCTGACATACCTTCTTCAACTGAATCTAGTAACATCTTAGCTGTACCACTTGGTGCATCTTTTTTGTAACGATGGTGTTTTTCAATAATTTCAATATCATAACCTAAGGGATACAATACTTTACTTAGATGCTTACTCACTTCCTGCATCACATTGACACCAATACTAGTATTATGAGTATCTAAGATAGCAACGGATTTACTCGCCTCTTGAATTGCTTTTGCTTGTTCTTCATTTTGCCCTGTAGTTGCAAGCATAAGTGGCAGTTTTTGCGCCACTGCAAACGCCAGTAATTCTTCCGTTAATTGAGGTGTTGAAAAATCAATCATCACTTCTGGTTTAAGATCAAGCCCTTCAACCACTTGTGTTAAATCATCAAAATTTGTCGCGATTGGAAAAGGTTGTTCTGTTTCTTCAGTTGATTGTAATCCTGCGATCACTTGATGACCTAACTCTTTCGAGATCTCAGTAACAACTTTTCCCATCGCGCCATCGGATCCAATTAGTATAATATTCACTTTATCAATCCTCTATTCTTTATATTGTGTATTTTTCAATTAACCCTAAGTACGTGTCTAATAATTCAGCACTTTCCTCACTTGGTGGTACCATAGGTAAACGATATGATAAAGCACAGCGGTTCATTTTGTGAACTAAGTATTTCACTGGGATTGGGTTCACTTCATCAAATAAATTACGATTAATATCTTCAAGTTTATAATTTAATTGTTGAGCTTCTTCCGTTTGTCCATCTAAAGCGAGACGACATAAATCATGAACTTCTTTTGGGAGAATATTTGCAGTTACAGAGATAGCACCCTTACCACCTAAAGCGATAATATCGTAATTTAAATCGTCGTTCCCTGAGTATACAGCGAAATCATCTGGCACAATATCAAGCACTGCACGAGTGTAATCTAAATTACCTACCGCATCTTTTAATGCCACAATATTTGGATGTTCAGCTAAAATACTCACCTGTTCTGGTGTTAATGATGTACCCGTTCTAGAAGGAACATCATAAAGAATAATTGGAATGTTAACTGAATCAGCAATCGCTCGGAAGTGAGCTAACATACCATTATAAGAAGCTTTATTGTAATATGGGGTGACGATAAGTAATGCATCTGCTCCCACATGCTCAGCTTGTTGACTTAATTTGATTGCGTGACGTGTATCGTTAATACCTGTTCCTGCAATGATTGGAAGTTTACCTTCGACATGTTTCACGGCAAATTTAATCAATTCGATTTGCTCTTCATCAGATAAAGTAGAACTCTCACCGGTTGTTCCAGTAATGACTAATGCGTCTGTGCTATTCTCTAATTGAAAGTCTAATAGGCTTTCAAACGCGCGCCAATCAATTTCCTTTGTGTTCTCGATAAATGGGGTAATCAATGCAACTGCTGAACCTTCATAAACACTCATTATAAATATCCTCCTATAAAATATTATTTGCTATGATATCTTCAAAAGACTGCCGTTTGACTGTTAAGTAACTTTTTTCTCCATCAATATGCACCATGGCTGGAATTGGGATATGATTATAATTGCTTGCCATAGAATAATTATATGAACCCGTACCATTTACTAATAATAAATCGCCTGTTTCAACTTGAGGAAGATCAATATTATTAATCACAACATCCCCACTCTCACACGCTTTACCAGCTATGGTGTACGTTTCTTTGACCGGTTCATTAATTTTATTTGGTAGGGCTGCTTCATATTCAGCCTGATATAAAGCTGGACGGATATTATCTGTCATCCCACCATCGATAAAGGCATATTTCTTACCACCTACTGTCTTCTTAATATCACCAATCGTGTACAAAGTACTACCAGAATTGTTAACTAATGATCTACCAGGTTCAATTGTAACCTTCTCTAATTGTATCCCATATTCAGTAGACTTTTCATGAACATGCTCGATAAAATTTGGCAGAAATTCGGCAATGTCAAAAGGTTTATCCTCTTCAGTGTAGTAAACACCAAAACCGCCACCGAAATTTATTTCACGAATCGAAATATTTAAGTTCGTTTGAATGCGTTGAGCAAAGTGTAACATTTCATCCGCTGCTTTAATAAATGATTCTGAATCAAATATTTGACTACCAATGTGACAATGTAAACCTGCTAATTCAATATTATCATAGTTATGGATGCTTTCTATAATGTCCTCAATCTTCTCATCGAAGACACTCTCTCCAAATTTTGAATCTAAGTTAGCTGTTTTAATGTATTCATGAGTATGCGCCTCAACTCCAGGATTTAAGCGTAATAGTGCGCGTTGCTTTTTCCCTTTTTGCTCTAAAATATTATTGAGTCTATCAGCTTCCATTCGGTTATCAATGACAATTGTTCCCACTTCTTGATCGACCGCAAAAGCTAATTCCTCATCTAATTTGTTATTTCCGTGAAAGTACATCTTCGATGGCTGAACGCCACCTTTCTTCCCAGTAAAAATCTCCCCAGCACTAACAACATCTTGTCCTATTCCATACTCTGAAATCAATTTTGCAATCGCAAGTGTCAAAACAGACTTGGATGCAAATAATAACTCTGTCTCAAAGTAAGGATTCTCTAAAGCATTTTTGAAATTATAAACGCGTTCTCTAAAACTCTCTTCATCGAATATATAAAGCGGCGTTCCATATTGCTGAGCTAAATCTGAATATTTATGTTGTGAATGAACCAGCTCGTTATTCACCTTCGTTTGATACGTTTCTAATTGCATTCTTCCACTCCTTAAATAAAAGTAAACAAAAAGCGACTACGAACAAAAGGTTCGTGGTCGCTTTCACTAATCAATCCAACTTGATTTGAGTTGACGTATCCTTTTGCCCGGTAATTGATTGCACCTTATTATCACTTTGGCTCTTTGATAATAACAGTGACCAACCTCTTAAAGTCAGCCCCCAACGAAAGTCGTTTCGGCGATATCCCCTTTCCACATGTGTGTGTACTTTTGTCAACCGCGCCTCGCACAATACCTCTTTAACTTAAATATACTATATCAATGGTAAATTACAATGTCAATAGGATTAAGTTAGGATTAAAATTTTACTGACGATTATTAAATTCCATCACTTTTAACTTGACATTTTATGTGATAATGCTTAAGTTAAATAGGTATAAATTGAACATTAACATACAATATTGAAAGGAGCCAATTATGAGTAAAAAATATCATGTTGCCGTTGTAGGTGCATCGGGCGTAGTTGGTCGTAAAGTTATACAAGTATTAGAAGAACGTCAATTCCCAGTAAGTGAATTAAGTTTATTTGCTTCAAGTCGATCTGCAGGTCAAAAAATCCCCTTCAATGGTGAAGAGATTACCATCCAAGAACTGACAGAGGATGCTTTAACAGCGCCAATTCAAATCGCAATCTTTTCTGCAGGTGGAGAAACATCAAAACACTTTGCACCGATTGCTTCAAGTAATGGCATTACTGTCATCGATAATAGTTCAGCGTGGAGAATGGATAAAAATATTCCATTAGTTGTCCCTGAGGTGAATGCTGGGGTCTTATCTAAAGATGATAAACTCATCGCAAACCCTAACTGTTCAACCATCCAATCCGTTGTACCATTGAAACCACTACAAGTAAATTACGGTATCAAACGTGTAGTTTATAGTACATATCAAGCAGTATCAGGGGCCGGACGTAAAGGAATTGAAGATTTAGAGCAAGGTACAACAAGTACTTTCCCTTACGAAATTAATAAAACAGTGATTCCACAAATCGATGTCTTCTTAGATAATGGTAATACAAAAGAAGAACAAAAGATGATTGATGAAACACGTAAAATCTTAGGTGTTGAGAATTTACCTGTCTCTGCAACAGCTGTACGTGTTCCAATCAAAACATCTCATGGTGTATCTATCAATATTGAATTAGAAAAAGAATTTGATATTAAGAAAATTCGTGAAGAAATTGGAAACATCGACGGAGTCATTCTTGCCGATAATCCTGAAGCCTTAGATTACCCATTGCAATCAGTCGCTGAAGATACTGATAACGTATATGTTGGTCGTATTCGGAGAGACGAATCCGTAGAAAATGGTATAAACTTATTTGTTGTAGCGGATAACCTTCGTAAAGGTGCTGCTACAAACTCAGTACAAATTGCTGAGTCATTAATTGCTCGTGGTATCATCTAATTAAAGCGGTTCATGAATTTTTGATGTTGGTGGACCGAGGAGCCAGGTGACGCAGTCACCTTGGCTCTTTTTTTATTCCTATGTTTAAGTGTCTCTCTATGCAACGATAGTTTGTGTTGTGTTCTCATCTTTA